>DASWFL010000024.1:0-1856 GCA_036394255.1 Steroidobacteraceae bacterium | reverse complement strand
GATACATGCGGTAGAGGCGAGCCGGTGAGCCGGGGAGGTGGACGGCCATCGTGACGGTGCGGGGCATGCGTGACTCCTCATTTTTCCCTAAGGGTAAAGAACCGGTCCAGATCGCCACCGGACGCAGCGTCGGCAAACCCTGCAAAGGTGCCCTGCTCGGCCAGCAGCTTGGCCGCGCGGACCAGGCCGCTCCAGGCGGTGCGTGCGAGCGCACCGCCCACGCTGACACGCCGCACTCCGAGTGCGGCAATCTCGGCCATGGTCAAATCGCTTACCCATCCCACGAGCAGATTGACCGGCTTGGGTGCAACGCTCGCCACCACCGCTGCAATCTGATCCCGTGTGCGCAGACCCGGTGCATAGAGGCAATCGGCGCCCGCGTTGGCGTAGGCCTTCAGCCGCTGGATCGTTGCATCCAGATCTGGCCGTCCTGCGATAAGACCTTCGGAGCGGCCGATCAGCATCGTATCGCCGCCGCTCTGATCGATGGCGTGCCGCGCTGAGCGCAGCCGCTCTACCGCCGTACCGAGATCGTAAAGGGGATGTGCCGGATCCCCGCTCGAGTCCTCGATGGACAGGCCCGCAACGCCCGCATCGACCGCGAGCCGTACGCTTTCCGCGACGCCGGCACTGTCCGCTGCAAAGCCGCCTTCGAAATCGGCGTTGATCGGGACATCCGTCGCCGCCACCATTGTCGCGAGGTGTTCAAGCATGGTCTCGCGGGAGACGCCGTTGTCCGGCAGGCCCTGCGACCAGGCGAAGCCGGCACTCGTCGTCGCGAGCGCCCGGAAACCGAGGCTCTGCAGGTACAGGGCGCTGCCCAGATCCCAGGGATTTGGAATCAGAAAGCAGCCCGATTCGTGCAGCTGCCGGAATTCTCGTCGTTTGTCAGTGACGCTGGGGCGCGCTTTGGCCATGCCAGTGCTTCCCGGTAAACGGAGGGGCGCACATATGTTGCGCCACCTTTCACGCCTGGGACAGCGCGCGCCACACGGACGCCAGCCAGGGCTGTTGCTCGCGCGGCAGGCCGGCGGGGCGGTAATAATGCTCCAGCTCCACAAATCCGGCCTCCGAAACATAGCGCTGCCAGGTTTCGAGATCGAGATAGGCGCCGTACCGTCCGCGATTCCACCCTTCCTGGTTGTCGCCGTGCGGGTTGGAGCTGAACAGCACACCGCGGGGTTTCAGGGTGGTGTGCAGTTGGCGCAAGACGCGCGCCAAGGCCTGGGTCGGGACGTGAAACAGTGAAGCGTTGGCGAAAATGCCGTCGAAGTAGGCTGCAGGCAGATCCAGCTGCAGAAAGTCCTGCTGCCAGACCAGACAACCAGAGTCGGCCCTCGCCATGGCGGCGAGGCTGGCGGCGCCCTCCAGGCCGATCGCGACATGCCCCAGCCGGGTGAGGCTTTTGAGATCGCGCCCCGGCCCGCAACCGAAGTCGAGCAAGGTAAAGGGGGAATCGCTTTCGATGTGCCGCAGGAGTGCGGCAATGTTCTGGCTGACGTCGTGGTCGCGGGTGCCGGCGCGGAACTCCTGCGCATGTTGCTCGTAGTGCGCGAGTGTCTGGGTCGCGATGTCGGCCAGTTCCTGTGGATATGAAGAGTGGCGATGCGTCACGTGCGGATGATATGAGCCCCGCGCGCTGACACCCTAGCAGCGCGCTGCGCGCGGCAGGCGAGGCGTCTCGTCGCCGGCCAGCTGCTGCCTGGTGTCTGGTGCTGGCTGCCACCCGTTACATGTAACGCGTTACAGGGCAAGTTTCAGCGTTAGTTGAACACCTTTTTTACGTCGAGGTGACAAGGTTTCAGCGTTAGTTGAACACTCATGGAGTGTCTTGGAAGGGCTTGTTTGGACGCGGG
>DASWFL010000023.1:0-2585 GCA_036394255.1 Steroidobacteraceae bacterium | reverse complement strand
CCCCCTGCGCTCGATTGTGTCCCCGCCGCGGCCCGCCACGGTCGCACCACACCATCCATGGCTCGGCCGTTGACTCCACGAAAGCGCGCGCGTAGCGTCGCTGACTTCCTTCAGACAGGTCCGCCCGCCGAGCACGGCCGAGGAGCATTCCATGGCGACGAAGGCACTCAATCTCGACAACATACAGGGCAATATCCTCGGCGGCTTCAATAAGGATTTCCAGGCCTTCCTCTTCCTCAAGTTCGTGAACGCCACCAAAGGGCGCGCGTGGCTGAAGGAAATCGCGGCGCCCGATTCGCACATCGGCGTTGCCGCCTCAAGCAGTACCGAAGTGCTGAAATTCAACGCACAGTTCAAGGCGCTGCTCGCCTCGGGCATCGCGAAGCCTGAAAAGTTCATCGCCGTGGCCTGGACCAATCTCGCCCTCTCCTACCAGGGCCTGAAGGCCCTGAAGGTCAGGTACGCCGATCTGCAGAAATTTCCGCTCGCGTTCCGGCAAGGCATGGCGGCGCGCGCACCGCTCATCGGCGATGTCGGCGACAGTGCGCCGGCCACCTGGATCGCGCCCTTTGGATCCCCGGACGTGCATGCGGTGTTGCAGGTCGCGGCGGACGATGAGACGGCCCTGGCGGATCGTGTGAATGAGATCACGGGCAGCGCCAGCTTCAGGGCTGGCGTCACGCAACTCCTGCCCGTGCAGGGCCGCACCCGCGAAGGCGCCGAGGCGGGGCATGAACATTTCGGCTTCAAGGACGGGGTGTCGCAGCCGGGCATTCGGGGCGTCACGGTGCCCGACGATCCCCTGGGCAACCCGGGCCAGGGCCATCCCGGACAGGACCTGCTGTGGCCGGGCGAATTTGTGCTGGGGTACCCGACGCAGATTCCAACGGCCCCCAAGGGTGGCTGCGGCTTCAACAGCAAGCCCGGTCCCAGCAGCAAATCCGGGCCAGCGTGGACCAGCGATGGGGCGTACCTGGTGTTCCGTCGCCTGGCACAGGATGTCCCCGCCTTCGATCAGCAGCTCACCGCACTGGCAGCGCAGGCAGGCATCCACAAGGATTTGATGGGCGCCAAGCTGGTGGGCCGCTACAAGAGCGGCTGCCCGCTGGAAGAGCGTCACTTCCAGCCCCAGCCTTTCACACCCTCGGCCACGGATCCCGGAATCGCCAATCCGGCGCTGGCCAATGACGACGCGCTGAATCTCAATTTCGAATTTGGCGACGATGCAACGGGTGCCATCTGCCCGCTCGGCGCGCACATCCGCAAGGCTTACCCGCGCGACGAGCGCACCCTTGCCAAGGCCTGCGACAGTGAGCCCAATACGCAGACACACCGGATCCTGAGGCGCGGCGTCCCGTTTGGCGCGTCCATCGGCAACCGCCCTGGCGGTCAGGCCAGCGACCCCCGCGGCTTACTCTTCTTCTGCTATCAGACGGACTTGGAACGGCAATTCGAATTTGTCCAGTCGCAGTGGGTCAACAACCCCAGGTTCCCGCCCTTTCCGACCGGCGTCATTCCCGGACAGGATCCGATCATCGCGCAGAGCCCGATCAGCTCCTTTCAACTCGATCCACTGAAGCCCAATATTTCGGTGCGGCATTTCATCACGACGACGGGCGGCGAGTATTTTTTCGCGCCCTCCATCGATGCCCTGCAGAAGCTCGGAGACGGCAAGTTCTGAGGCCAGCTTCAGCCGCCTCGGCCCGTCACCAAAGCCCGCAGCGCGGCTTCGAGATCGGCGCGCGACACCCCAAAGCGGCTCACGGTGGAGTACGCCTGATCGACTGCAGCCTGGAACTGCGTCTCCGCCGCGGCCACCCGTTTTTCCAGGCCGGAAGACAGGATCTGCGCCGGCGAATGATCCGCTGCGAGCCGCAGGTAATCGCGATCGGTCGCATCCAGCGTGAGCTCGAGGTGCTGCGGGCTGATGTCTTCCCGCTGCGCCTTGAATTTCAGGTGCGCGCCTCCGGCCCGGACATGAAAGTCGGCGTCCTGAATCTCCAGTTCCACCGGGTCACCGGGCGGCTCGCCTCGCGCAAATAGCAGCAGCACGACACCCGGAACGCGCACCAGGCCCGGCCACCGGCCCGTCGCAGGAACCTCCACGGTACCGCCTGGAATTTCCAGTACTAGATGTCCATCCCGGAGTCGCAGTACGAGATCGCTGTTGCGCAACTGGTTCTTGGGGGTTGAGCGCGTCAGCCGGCTTGCGGCGGCCGTCAAATCACTTCTGGAGACGACCAAACAGCGTGTCGAGGCATCGGCCATAGGAGTAGCACCATACCCCTTCTACGGGAGAGTGACGAGCGCACCGGACCGCCCATCCCGGCAGGCGCCATGTCATGGGCGCGCGTTCCCGGCTCACTTCAGCCGCTCTGCCTGCACCCACTCCTTGAACGTCTCGTCCTCGAACCGGTAAACCCCGACTTCCGATTGGATCAGGATCTGCCGCTCCCGCAGGCGCTTGAGCGCATTCTGTGGTACCGAACGGTCCGCCGCCCGCCCGAGCTTCAACGCCTTGCCCAATCGTTCCAGGGACTTGACCCCGTGCAGGTCCGCTTCGCCCGCGGCCACCCACTGCAGGA
>DASWFL010000022.1:0-21155 GCA_036394255.1 Steroidobacteraceae bacterium | reverse complement strand
TGGGTTCGGCGCAGTATTCGACCAGCGCGTTCGGCTCCGCCGCGCTGGCCGCCGCGCTGGCCGCCGCGCTGCCCAGCAGCCGCTCGCGCACCCGCCGGTCAAAATCCCCGACATCCTTCTCGCTGAACGCGTTGTCCAGCGACAGCATGGGCACCGTATACGCCACCGGCGTAAAGGCGGCAGCCGCGGAGCCGCTGACCCGCTGCGTGGGCGAATCGCTGCTGACCAGTTCGGGGTGAGCCGCCTCCAGCGCGCGCAGTTCCTGCATGAGGCGATCGTATTCCGCGTCAGGAACTTCCGGCTCGTCCAGTACGTAGTAACGGTGATCGTGGCGCGCGATCTGCGTGCGCAGGGCGGCCGCGCGCGCCGCAGCCTGGCTCAATGCGCAGGCTCCGCGGGCGCGCCCCCGGTCTCGAGGGCGCTCATGCAGCGCTCGCGCCACCGGGCCCGCGCCGCGCCGGTGAACGGTGCGCCACTTTCATCCTGCACCAGACCCGAGACGCGGCCGGCCAGTTCCTCGGCCACGGCGGCCAGGCGCTCCAGTGCCTGGCCAGTGGCCACCGGCCCGGGCAGCACGGCGAACACGTTGACGCCGGCGTAGCGCTCCAGATCCATGGTCGTCGGATCAAAGGTACCCGGCCGCACCAGGCTGGCCGCGCTGAGCACGACCCGGCCGTCGTCGGCCGGCAGGTGAAAAATATCCAGCTGTCCGTGCCGGAAGCCACAACCGGCCAGTCCCTGTCGCAGCACCCGTCCCGCGATACGATCCTGGCGCGCGGCCACGATGCGCAGCGCCGCGATATGTCGCTCCTCGTCCGCCGGCCAGTCGACGCGCAGCGGCGGCAGTTCCGGTTCCGGTGTCGCCGGCTCTGGGGAGCTGAGCACCAGACCGACCTGCACCTCATCGTCTGCATCGCGGAGCTGTGCGGGCATGGCCATCAGCGGCGGTGCCGGACTGATGGGCGCCGGAGCGTCCGACCAGTCAATGCCGGGCGTGGTGCGGCGCGGCCCGTCCCGCGGCCGCTCATGGTCCTGGGATTGATGCGCGCGGCGGCGCTCGAACCAGACCAGCACGAGCATGAACACCGCTCCGGCGGCCAGCAGGATCGGGCGCAACCAGGCCATGGACCCTACACCGCCGCCAGCCGCACGGCTTCGTCGACGTCGACCGACACCAGGCGTGACACGCCCGGCTCGTTCATCGTGACACCGAGCAGTTGCGAGGCCAGCTCCATCGTCGTCTTGTTGTGCGTGATGAAGATGAACTGCACCCGGCCGGCCATCTCGCGCACGATCTCGCAGAAGCGGCTGACATTGTGCTCGTCGAGCGGCGCATCGACCTCGTCGAGCAGGCAAAACGGCGCCGGGTTCAGATCAAAGATCGAAAACACCAGGGCTACCGCGGTCAGCGCCTTCTCGCCGCCCGACAGTTGCGAAATCGTGCTGTTGCGCTTGCCCGGCGGCCGCGCCATGACCGCCACGCCGGCGGCCAGCGGATCATCGCCGACGAGCTCAAGATAGGCGTGGCCACCGCCGAACAGACGCGGAAATTTTTCCTTCAGGCCGGCGTTGATGCGTGTGAAGGTGTCCTCGAAGCGCGCGCGCGTCTCCTTGTCCATGCGCTTCATCGCCTCTTCGAGCGTCGCCAGCGCGTCGCTCACATCGGCGAACTGGCGATCCAGATAGGTCTTGCGTTCGGACTGCTGCTGCAACTCCTCGATCGCGGCCAGGTTGACCGGGCCGAGCCGTTCGATATCGGCGCGTGCCTCTTCCAGCCGCACGTCCCAGTCGGCGATCAGGGCATCGGGCGGCAGTGCCGCCGTGACGGCCGCGAGGTCGGCGCGGGTCTGCGCGAACTGTTCGGCCAGCGCTTCGCGCCGCACGCGCGATTCCTGCGCCGCGAGGCGCACCTCTTCCATGGCCGCCCGGGCTTCCGCGACGCGTCCTTCGGCCAGCAGGCGGCGCTCCTCGAGCGAGCGCAGGTCGCGATCGGCGTCGGCCTGCGCCTGGCGCGCCACGGCCAGGTCCGCCTCGACGTCCAGCCGCCGGTCCAGCGCGGCCTGGAGCCGCTCCTGCAGATCGAGCACGGGCGCATCCCCATCGGCCAGTTCGGCGCTGAGCGTGGCGTGGCGCTGCAGCAGTTGCGTGCGCTGGTCCAGCAGCCGTGCCGCCGCCGCGCGCATGGACTCGAGGCTCGAGCGGCGGCTCTCGTGACGGATCAGCGCATCGCGCAGCGCGAGCTGCGCGGTCTGCGCCGCGCCACGGGCGGCGGCGGAGCGTTCGCGCTGCAGGTCGCGCTCGGCGCTCAGCTCGGGCAGCAGGGCATCGAGGCGCTGCAGTTCCTCGAGTGCGGCCAGGTGCGCCTGCCGGGCCGTGCCCAGGCCGGCACGCGCACGCGTCAATTCGGCTTCGATTTCGGCCCGGTCTCTCTCGAGGCGGGCGCGGCGCAGGTTCGCCTCTTCCAGCCGCGCCCGCTGTGCGCCGAGCTGCGCGCGCAGCTCGCCATGGTCGCGATGCGCGCTCTGGATCTGAGCCTGGGCTTCGTCGCGCCGCCCTTCCGCGCCGAGCGCCTCGCCACGCAGCTGCTCGAGCGCCGTCTCACCGGCGCGCAATTCCGCCTCAGCCCCTGCGGACTGCACGCCCAGGGCTTTCAGGCGCTGGGCACGCTCCAGTACCCCGGCGCGCGGATCGCCGCCGCGGCGCAGCCGCAGCCAGTGCCGCCCCAGCCATTCCCCGGCCGCAGTCACCAGCGTCTCCCCGGCTGCCAGGCGCCCCCGCTCGCGAAGGGCCTGCGCGAGTGACTCGCAGGTGCGCACCCGCGCGAGCATCGCCAGCACGGCATCCGGTCCCCGCACGCGCGCGGCCAAAGTGCCCGCCTCGCCCCCGGCCCCGGCACTGCTCGTCTCCAGGAACGCTACGCTCCCGCTCGCCAGCTGCTGCAACTCGTCGCCGAGGCGATCCAGATCGCCGACGCACACGGCCTCCAGGTAATCGCCGAGCACGGTCTCGACCGCATGTTCCCAGCCCGGATCGACGCTGAGCGCCGCGGCCACGCGTGCCGGAACGCCGGAGCCCAGGCGCACACCGAGTTGCTCGAGCCAGGCCGCGGCGGCCGGATCTTTTTCACTCAGCGCCGCCCGCTGCAGCGCGTCCAGGGAGATGAACTCCGCGCGCACGCGGTCCCATTGCGCGCGCAGCTGTTCGAGCCGCTGCTCGCTGTCGCGCTGCGCTCCGCGCAGCCGCTGCGCCTCGGCCAGCGCGGCGGCCAGGCTGCCATCCAGGGCTGCGGCAAGTGCGCCGGCCGAGGCTTCACGCTCTGCCAGCTGCTGCACAGCGGAACCGGCGTAGAGGGTCCCGACCGATTCCTGCTCCAGCAGCAGCCGGTCGGCCTGCGCCTGCAGCCGCAGCAGCTGGCTCTCCAGCTGCTCGATGCGCGCGGCCTCGACGCCCCGGCCCTGACGCGCCGCGCCGAGTTCCCGGTTGTACGCTTCCCAGCGCTCCTGCCACTGGGCCAGCGCGGATTCCGACTGGGCCAGCGCTTCGCCGCTGCCCTGCTCGGCCGCGTGCAGCTGCGCCAGCTCAGGCTCCAGTGCCGCGATTTCGCCCTGCAGCTGCGCCTCGCGTTCCTGGTCCGTCAGCCTCTGCGCGCTCACCTCCTCGAGGGAGGCGGCCGCCTGCGCCAGATCCTGGCGGTGACGCTGGCGTAGCTCGGTGGTGTAGCGGATGTTCTCCTCGGTCCGCGTGACTTCGGCGCCCAGATCGTAGTAACGGCCCTGCACCCGATCGAGCGCCTCGCCGAGCTCTCCATGGAAGGCGCGCTGCTTTGCCAGCGCCGCCTCGCAGGAGCGCTGTTCGGCGAGTTCCTGCTGCATCACCAGTTCGCGCGCCCGCGTGGCTCCGTCCTGCACGAGTGCGCCGCCATCGAGTTCCCGCATGCGCAGGGCGAGCAGCTCGGCGTGCAGGTTGCGTTCGCGGACGCGCAACTCCTGGAAGCGCCGCGCCGCCGCCGCCTGGCGCTGCAGGTGACGGATCTGCTTGTCGACCTCGTCACGCAGGTCCTGGACGCGGGCGAGATTCTCGCGCGTATCGTGGATGCGGCCCTCGGTCTCGCGCCGGCGCTCCTTGTAGAGCGAAACTCCGGCGGCCTCCTCGATGAAGGCGCGCATGTCGTCGGCGCGCGCCTCGATCACGCGCGAGATCATGCCCTGTTCGATGATGGCGTAGCTGCGTGAACCCAGGCCGGTGCCCAGGAACAGCTGGGTGATGTCCTTGCGGCGACAGCGTCCACTGTTGATGAAGTAGCTGGAGCTGCCGTCGCGCGCCACGAGGCGCTTGAGCGAGATTTCGGCGTAGCTGGCGTAGGCACCGCCAATCTTGCCGTCGCTGTTGTCGAACACCAGCTCGACGGAGGCCGTGCCCACGGGTTTGCGCGAGCTGGAACCATTGAAGATGACGTCCGCCATCGAGTCACCGCGCAGATGCCGCGCCGACAGCTCGCCCATCACCCAGCGCACCGCATCGATGACGTTGGATTTGCCGCAACCATTCGGCCCCACGACGCCCGTGAGGTTGCTGGACAGATACACCGTGGTCGGATCGACGAAGGACTTGAAGCCGGTGAGTCGGATCTTGCTCAGTCGCATCAGCCTGCCCTGTGCTCCGCAAGGATTGCGGCGGTCCGCATGGCGGTAGTGTAAATTATTCGGCAGTTGCAATCGATCAATAAGCGCCCGGTTTGACATGTCGCCATCAGCCAACACCGCCCTGGAGACCTTTGCCAATCCGGCACCGGAGCGCGACTACACCATCCGGATGATCATCCCGGAGTTCACCTGCCTGTGCCCGCGGACCGGACAGCCGGATTTCGCGACGCTCGAGCTCGAGTACGTGGCCGATCGCCTGTGCGTCGAACTCAAGTCCCTGAAGCTGTATATCTGGTCGTATCGTGACCGCGGGGCCTTCCACGAGGCGGTGACGAACGAGATTCTCACGCAGCTGGTGCGCACGCTCGCGCCACGGTTTCTGCGCCTGACGGCGCGCTTCAATGTGCGGGGCGGCATCACGACCACCATCGTCGCGGAGCACCGCGATCGGGCCTGGGTGGCGCCGGCGGCGGTCACGCTCCCCTAGGTCTTTTCCGGCTGGGACTGGCGCCAGAGTGCGCCCCGGTGGTAGCACTGTACAGCCCGGCAGCCCCCGGTATAATCGCGCGCTCGAAAATCGACCAACCGTGGTAGATCAGCCCTGCAGGAGCGCGCGATGGCAAGCAAGAAGCCGGCGTCCAAAGCCCGGAAAGCCGCCCGGCCGGCGGCCGCCCGCTCGAGCGTGCGCAAGGCGGCGGCACACCGGACGCAGCCGCGCAAGGCACCGGCTTCGACCCGGCGCGTACGGCCCGCCCAGGAGGTCGCGCGCACCGCCGCCCGCCCCAGTGCGGCAGGCCGTGCCGATGCCTCCAGGTCCGCGGCCGCGAAGCGCCCGGCCCAGCGTGCTACACCCGCGGCGCGTGCCGCACCTGCGCGCGCGACTGCTCCGCCGCGGCATGCGCCGGTGCCCCCTGCCCTGATCACGACGACGCTCCGTGATATCCCGCGCCTGCCTGTGGATATCGACGAGCATGACAGTGCCGATCCGGGGAGCCTGCTCGCCGGCCCGCGCAACGTCAAACCGTACATCGCCAAGCGTGGCGAGCAGTACATGGGCAAGCAGCAGCTGGGCCACTTCCAGCAGATCCTGCTGAACTGGAAGCGCGACCTGATGGTGGAGGTCGATCGCACCGTCACCCACATGAAGGACGAAGCCGCCAATTTCCCCGACCCGAACGATCGCGCCACGCAGGAGGAGGAATTCAGCCTCGAATTGCGCACCCGCGATCGCGAGCGGAAACTGATCCGCAAGATCGACGATGCACTCAAGCGCATTGAAGATGGCAGCTACGGCTACTGCCTCGAAACCGGCGAAGAAATCGGCATCAAGCGCCTGGAAGCACGGCCGGTTGCAACCCTGAGCCTGGAGGCACAGGAGCGCCGTGAGCGCCGCGAACGACAATACGGCGACCGGGACGACCGCTACCGCTGAGGCCGGCGTGCCCTACGTGGGCCGTTTCGCGCCCTCTCCCACCGGCGCTCTGCACCTCGGGTCACTGGCGACCGCCGCGGCGAGCTTCCTCGACGCGCGCCACTGTGGCGGGCGCTGGCTGCTGCGTATCGAGGACCTCGATACCCCGCGCGTGGTGCCCGGAGCCGCCGACGCCATGATTCGCACCCTCGAGAGCCTGGGCTTCAGCTGGGATGGGCCGGTGACGCACCAGTCCCGGCGCCATGCCCTGTATCGCGAGGCCCTGGATGAGCTTTCCCGGCGCAGCCTGGTCTACGCCTGCAGCTGTTCCAGGCGTGACCGGGGCGGGACCGACGACGCCGGCGGTTACGCGGGTACCTGCCGGGCAGGTCCCACCCGTTCCGGACCGGTGGCCACGCGGTTTCGCGCCGACCTCAATCCGGTGGCTGATTTCCAGGACCGGCTGCGAGGGACCTGCGGCCCGGCGCAGGCGGCGGCCGGCGATCCGATCCTGCGCCGTCGCGACGGTCTCTATGCCTATCAGCTCGCCGTGGTCGTCGACGACGCCGAACAGAAAGTGAGTGACATCGTCCGCGGCGCCGATCTGCTGCCCAGTACTTACTGGCAGCGTTCACTGCAGAAGGCCCTGCGAATGCCACCACAGCGCTACGCGCACCTGCCGCTGGTCTGCGAGGCGGATGGCACCAAGCTCTCGAAGTCCGCCCACGCCGTGGATGGCGCGACGGACGGCCAATCCGGGCTGCTCTGGCGCGTGCTGCGCCTGCTGCGCCAGGAGCCACCGCTGGAGCTGCAGCGGGCACCGCCTGCGGAGCTGTGGCCCTGGGCCGTCGCACATTGGCGACTGGAGAAACTGCGGGATTTGGCTTCCCTCAACGCAATCTGAGGAGTCCGATTTGGGTGCAGGGCCCGGCCTGTACTATGGTAGAGCCCTCGTGGGAGTGAGGCCGCCTCCAGGAAGGTGTGCGATGAATGAGTTGCGCCTGATCAAGAAGTACCCGAACCGACGACTATACGATACCGAGTTGAGCCGCTACGTGACGATCGAGGACGTGCGCCAGCTGATCGCTACAAACACTCCGCTGCGCATCGTTGAGCAGCGCAGTGGCCTCGAAATTACGCGAGCGGTGTTGCTGCAGGTCGTGACCGAGCTGGAAGCCGGCCCGCGCGCCCGCCTGAGCGAGGCTTTCCTCACCGAGCTGATTCGCAGCTACGAGGCAGCGCCCGCCACCGTGGTGGCGGCGCAGCTCGAAGCGAGCCTGCAGCCCGAAGAGGAAGTGGCGGAGTACGCCGTGCGCCGCGGCTAGCTGCGCAGCGGGGCTGATTCAGGACGGTCCGACGTCGCGCATGGACAGTCGTACGCGCCCCTGGCGGTCGACCTCGAGGACCTTGACCCGGATCACATCCCCTTCGCGCAGCTTGTCCGCGACGCGTTCGACGCGTTCCTCGGAAATCTGCGAGATGTGCACCAGACCATCGCGGCCCGGGAGTATCGTGACAAAAGCGCCGAAATCCATGAGCTTCGCGACCTTGCCCTCGTAGACACGACCGACTTCGACGTCGGCCGTGATCAGTTCGATGCGCCGCTGGGCTTCCCGGCCGGCGGTGCCGATCACGGACGCGATCTTCACGGTGCCGTCATTCTCGATGTCGATCGTGGTGCCGGTCTCCTCCGTGATCTGGCGAATCACCGACCCGCCCTTGCCGATGACGTCACGGATCTTCTCCGGGTCGATCTTCAGCGTAATGATCGAGGGGGCCCACTCCGACATCTGGGCTCGCGGCGTGCTGAGCACTTTGCCCATCTCGCCAAGGATATGCAGGCGGCCCTCGCGTGCCTGCGCCAGCGCCACACGCATGATCTCGGGCGTGATGCCCTCGACCTTGATGTCCATCTGCAGCGCGGTGATGCCTTCACGGGATCCGGCGACCTTGAAGTCCATGTCTCCCAGATGATCCTCGTCGCCGAGGATGTCGGTCAGCACCTGGAAGCGCTCGCCCTCGAGCACCAGGCCCATGGCCACGCCGGCCACCGGTGCCTTGACCGGCACGCCCGCGTCCATCAGTGCGAGGCTCGTGCCGCAGACGCTGGCCATCGAGCTCGAGCCATTCGATTCCAGAATCTCGGAAACGACGCGTATGACATAAGGGAAGGCCGCCATGTCGGGCATCATGGCGCTGATGCCCCGGCGCGCCAGGTTGCCGTGGCCGATTTCGCGGCGCTTGGGGCTGCCCATCATGCCGGTCTCGCCGACCGAGAAGGGCGGAAAATTATAGTGCAGCATGAAGCGCTCGCGCCGGTCGCCCTCGAGCGCGTCGATGATCTGCGCGTCGCGTGTCGTACCCAGCGTCGTGGTCACGAGCGCCTGCGTCTCGCCGCGGGTGAACAGCGCCGAGCCATGGGCGCGCGGCAGGACGCCTACCCGGACCGTGATCGGCCGGACGGTTTTGAGGTCGCGCCCGTCGATGCGCGGCTTGCCATCGAGGATGCGGTCGCGCACGATCTTGCTCTCGAGGCGGAAGAACTCATCGCTCACCTGGTCGGCCGTGAATGCCGGCGTCTCACCCGCGCACAGTGCGGCGGTGACCTCAGCCTTGATCTCCTTGATGCGCGCATAGCGCTGCTGCTTCTCGGTGACCAGGTAGGCATCGCCGAGGGCGGACAGCGCCTTCGCACTCACCGCCTGCTGGAGCGATGCTTCGCGGCTGTCCGGGGGTGTGGGCCAGCGCGGCTTGCCCGCCTCGGCCGTCAGTTCCTTGATCGCGCGGATGGCGACCTGCATCTGCTCATGCCCGTAGACCACCGCACCGAGCATGATCTCCTCGGACAGCCCGGCAGCCTCTGATTCGACCATCAGCACCGCGTGCGCCGTGCCGGCCACGACCAGATCGAGCTGCGAGGAGACCAGGTCCGAGCGGCTGGGATTCAGCTCATACTGACCATTGCGGTAGCCCACGCGCGCGCCGCCGATCGGCCCGTTGAAGGGAAGGCCCGCCAGGCACAGTGCCGCCGAAGCGCCCAGCATCGCGGGCACGTCGGCGTGAATTTCCGGATCCAGCGACAGCACCGTCGCCACGACCTGCACGTCGTTGAGAAAGCTCTCGGGAAACAGCGGACGTATCGGGCGGTCGATCAGGCGCGAGGTGAGCGTCTCGCGTTCCGTCGGGCGCCCCTCGCGGCGGAAAAAACCACCCGGGATCCGTCCCGCGGCGTAGGTCTTTTCCTGGTAGTTGACCGTCAGGGGGAAAAAATCGCGGCCCGGACGCGGCTGCGCTTCAGCGCAGGCGGTCACCAGCACGACGGTGTCCCCTATCGTCACGAGCACCGAACCGTTGGCCTGGCGCGCCAGCACGCCGGTCTCGATCGTTACGGTGTGGGGTCCATAAACAAAAGATTTCTTGCAGACAGTCACGCTTCAACCCTCGGGAGTTCGGAAAAGTGGGATGCCAGATTCGGCGCCGCAGTAGTCCCGGCGACGCGGGCGCCGCATCAGCGGCGCAGACCCAGGCTCTCTACGACCTGCTGATAGCTGGCCGGCTTGGTGGCCTTCAGGTAATCCAGAAGCTTGCGGCGCTGATTCACCATGCGGACCAGACCGCGGCGCGAGGAATGATCGGCCTTGTGAGCGGTGAAATGTTCACCCAAGCCGTTGATGCGCTCGGACAGGAGCGCAACCTGAACTTCCGCCGATCCGGTGTCTTTAGCACTGCGGCGGAACCTGGCGAGCACGTCGCCTTTCTTTTCCGTGGACAAAGCCATTGCGTGAGCAACCTCTGATCTGGATATGTGACCCTGATTTGAAGCCGGGCATTGTAACGAGGGCCTGTCCAAGCCTCAAGCAGAACAGTCAGTTACAGCAGGCTCGCCGCTCGGCGCAAACAGCCGCAGCGCCCGCACCTGTCCGGAATCAGCGCCGACTCCCAGGCCCATGAAGCGGCCGGTGTCCCCGTACAGGCGCAGCCGGCCCTGCGGGGCACCCTCGATCAGCGCCTGTTGCCCAAAAGAGATGGACCGGGCCTGTGAGGGGCTCAAACGGAGCGCAGGCAGTTGGACCACCGCCCGATCTGCCGGCAGGAGCGTCGGCTCAGCGGTCTGCAGCAGCGCCTCCAGCGTGATCATGGCCTCGTTCCGGAAGGGTTCGACAAAATCCCGGCGCAGCGCCGAGACGTGCGCGCAACTGCCCAGTGCGGTGCCCACCTGCTCCACCAGCGTCCGGACGTAGGTGCCTTTGGAACACTCGACCCGCAGCTGCACCCGCTCGGCCTCGAACCGCAGCAGCTCGAGCGCGTAGATCTCGATGCTGCGGGCCGCGCGTTCCACATTCAGGCCGCGGCGTGCCAGGCGGTACAGGGGCACACCATCGCGCTTGAGCGCCGAAAACATCGGTGGAACCTGCTGTTGCGGCCCGCGCAGCCCGCGCAGCGCGGCTTCGATCGAATCCGGGCTCAGGGCCGGCAGCCCGCAGCGCTCCACCACCTGGCCGGCGGCGTCACCGGTGTCGGTGCGCTCGCCGAGCCGCAGCTCCACCGTGTAGGCCTTGACGCCGGCCAGCAGTTCCCCGGCCAGCTTGGTCGCCTCGCCGATGCAGATCGGCAGCATGCCGGTGGCGAGCGGGTCCAGGCTTCCGGTATGCCCGGCTTTCGGGCGGCCCAGGTGGGCGCGCACGCGCTGCAGCGCGGCATTCGAGGACAAACCGGGCGGCTTGTCGAGCAGCAATATCCCACACAGCGCCTCGACGCGCGGACTCATCGCTGCCGGTCGCTGGCTACCGCGCTGTTGATGAGTTCGGTGAGCGACTGGGCGCGCTCGATCGTGGTGTCGAGCAGGAACTCCAGCCGCGGCGCGTGACGCAGCCCGAGCTGGCGCGCCACCTCGCCGCGCAGGAAGCCGGCGGCACTGTGCAGGCCCGCCAGCTGCTCCTCGGCCACGCGGTCCTTGCCGAAGGGCACAAACCAGACGCGCGCCGCGCTCAGGTCCTCGAGCAGCGAGACGGCCGTGATCGTCAGATTGCCGACGCGCGGATCCTTCACCGCGCGCGGCACGAGCTCGGCGAGCGTGCGCTGCATCTGCGCCTCGATGCGCTGGTGGCGTGAATTGCGCTGCGGCATGGGTGCTACTGGATGGTGCGGACGATTTCGGTGCGGGAGTAGCACTCGATCTGGTCGTTGGCGCGCACGTCCTGGTAATTCTTCACTCCGATGCCGCACTCGGTGCCGGCGCGCACTTCGCTGACGTCATCCTTGAAGCGGCGGAGCGATTCCAGCGCCCCTTCGAAGATCACCACGTTGTCGCGCAGGACGCGGATTGGATTGTTGCGCTTGACCGCGCCTTCCGTGACCAGGCAGCCGGCGACCACGCCGAACTTGCTGGAGCGGAACACCTCGCGCACCTGCGCCACACCGACGATCGTCTCCTTGATCTCCGGCGCCAGCAGGCCGCTCATGAGCTGCTTCACGTCGTCGATGGCTTCGTAAATGATGCTGTAGTAGCGGATCTCGACGCCGGTCTCCTTGACCGCTTCGCGCGCGCCGCTGTCGGCGCGCACGTTGAAGCCGATCACGCGTGCCTTGGAGGCCGCCGCCAGCTGCACGTCCGAGGCGGTGATGCCACCGACCCCGCTGGCGATGATCCGCACCGCGACCTCATCGGTCGACAGCTTGTTGAGCGCGTCGCGCAGGGCCTCTGCGCTGCCCTGGACATCGGTCTTGATCAGCAGCGCCACCTGGCCGACCTTGGCCTCGCCCAGCTGCGAGAAGACGTCCTCACTGCGCGTGCCCTGTTTCGCGAGCTTGACGTCGCGCGTCTTGCCGCTGCGATGCAGGGCCACCTCGCGCGCGCGCCGCTCGTTCTCGACCACCAGCAATTCATCGCCCGCGTTGGGGGCCCCGGACAATCCGAGCACCACCACCGGCACGGACGGCGCCGCGGCTTCCACCGCGTTGCCGGCCTCGTCGAACATCGCGCGCACGCGCCCGAATTCACTGCCGGCCAGGATGTAATCCCCGCGCTTGAGCGTCCCCTTCCTGACCAGCGCCGTGACCACGGCGCCGCGCCCTTTCTCCATGCTCGCCTCCACGACGAAGGCGGTGGCTGGCCCGCCGTGCGGTGCCTTCAGCTCCAGCACCTCCGCCTGCAGCAGGATGGCTTCGAGCAACTGGTCGATGCCCGCGCCCGTGCGGGCCGAGACGTTGACGAACATGTTCTGGCCGCCCCAGTCCTCGGGATTGACCTCCTGTTTCGCCAGCTCATTGCGGACCTTCTCCGGATCGGCGTCCGGCTTGTCCATCTTCGTGACCGCAACCACCATGGGCACGCCCGCCGCGCGCGCATGCTGAATGGCTTCGATGGTCTGCGGCATGACCCCGTCATCGGCCGCCACCACCAGCACCACGACATCGGTCACCCGGGCGCCGCGGGCCCGCATGGCCGTGAAGGCCGCGTGACCCGGGGTGTCGAGGAAGGTCACCATGCCGCGCGGTGTCTGCACGTGATAGGCGCCCACATGCTGGGTGATGCCGCCGGCCTCGCCCGCCGCCACCTTGGTGCGACGGATGTAGTCCAGGAGCGAGGTCTTGCCGTGATCGACGTGGCCCATGACGGTGACCACCGGCGCGCGGGTCTCGAGCGCCTGCTCGGCCGCACTGTCCTGCAGGTCCGCCTCAATCTGGTTTTCCTTCAGGGCCGTGGCACTGTGACCGAGCTCCTCGACCACCAGGATCGCCGTATCCTGGTCGATGGCCTGGTTGATGGTCGCCATCACGCCCATGTTCATGAGCACCTTGATGACTTCGGTGGCCTTGATCGCCAGCTTCTGCGCCAGATCGGCGACCGTGACGGTCGCGCCGATTGCGACCTCGCGCTTGACCGGCGCGGTGGGTTTTTCGAATCCGTGGCGCGGCTCGCTGTCCGCGGGCGCGGTGCGCGCCTTGAGGCGCTTTTTCTTCTTGTGCCGGGCGCTGACATCCCCGGCTATGTGCAGTTCCTGGCGGCCACCGGACTTGGGGCGCGCCTCCTCTTCCGTACCCGCCTCGGCCTTCTCGCGCACCGGTGCGTGCGCGGGCCGTGCCGGCTCCTCGCGCCGCGCTTCGGTGCCGCCGCGCCGCTGGCGCTCGGTTTCTTCCTGGGCGCGCTGCTCGGCCTGCCGCCGTGCCTCTTCGATCGCGCGCAGCCGCGCCTGCTCTTCCTCGGCGCGGCGCCGGTTGGCCGATTCGAGCGACTCGCGCTCGCGGCGCTCGGCTTCGACCTTGGCCTGCTGGGCCTGCTGCGCCGCTTCGATTTCGCGCCGCTGCGCGTCGAGCTGCTCCTGCTGCGCGCGATTCTGTTCCTCGAGCACATCGCGCTTGACGTAGGTGCGCTTGACCCGCACCTCGACGTTCACGGTGCGCGCCCGGCCCTGGGTGCTGGCCAGTTTCAGTTCGCTCTGCGTCTTGCGCTTGAGCGTGATGCGCGCGGGCGCGGAGCCGGCACCGGGCGCACCGCTCCCGTGGCTGCGGCGCAGGTGCGTCAGCAGTTCCAGCTTGGCATCCTCGCTGATCACCCCTTCGGGACCGGCCACGTTGATGCCCGCCTGATCCAGCTGGGTCAACAACTTGTCTACCGGCACCTTCAGTGCTTCGGCGAATTGGGAAACGGTCACATCAGCCATGATTTTGCACCTTGCCAGCGCGCCGCTTCAGCGCTGGGCCTCGAACATCGGCGCGCGCGCCTTCATGATCAGACTCCCGGCCTCTTCCGCCGACAGGCCTTCGATGTCGGCCAGGTCGTCGACGGCCTGGTCGGCCAGGTCATCACGCGACCGCACGCCGCGGCGCGCCAGCGCCAGGGCGAGATCCGGGCTCATCCCTTCCAGCGTCAGCAGGTCCTCGGTCGGCATGGAGGCATCGAGCGATTCCTCGCTGGCGATCGCCTGCGTCAGCAGCACGTCGCGCGCCCGGTTGCGCAGTTCCTTGATGATGTCCTCGTCAAATTCCTCGATGCCCGCCAGTTCCGCGGCCGGCACGTACGCGACTTCCTCGATGGTGGAAAAGCCTTCCTGCACCAGGATGCTGGCCACGTTCTCATCGACGTCCAGCTGCTTCATGAAGGTGGCGATCAGCGCCTTGGACTCCGCGTCACTCTTGGTCTCGGCGTCCGATTCCGTCATGACGTTGAGCTCCCAGCCGGTGAGCTGGCTGGCGAGCCGGATGTTCTGCCCGCCGCGGCCGATGGCCTGCGAGAGCTTGTCTTCGGCGACGGCGATATCCATGCCGTGCTTTTCCTCGTCGACCACGATCGACTGCACCTCCGCCGGTGACATCGCGTTGATCACGAACTGCGCGGGGTTCTCGTCATAGGGAATGATGTCGACCCGCTCGCCCGCAATTTCATTGGAGACCGCCTGCACCCGCGAGCCGCGCATGCCGACGCAGGCGCCCACCGGATCGATGCGCGGATCGCTGCTCTTCACGGCGATCTTGGCGCGAATGCCCGGATCGCGCGCCGCGGCGAGGATCTTGATCATGCCCTGTCCGACTTCCGGCACCTCGAGCTTGAACAGCTCGATGAGAAATTCCGGTGCCGTCCGCGTCAGGAACAGCTGCGGTCCACGCGGTTCGGCGCGGACCTCCTTGAGAAATGCCTTGACGCGGTCCTGCGGCTTGAGCTGCTCGCGCACGATCATGTCCGTGCGCGGCACGAAGCCCTCGGCATTGCTGCCCAGATCGACATAGATGCCGTTCCGGTCGATGCGCTTGACCACGCCGCTCACGAGGGTGCCGACGCGGTCCTTGTACTGTTCCACCACCTGCGCGCGTTCGGCCTCACGCACTTTCTGGACGATCACCTGCTTGGCCTGCTGCGCGGCGATGCGGCCAAAGGTGGCCGATTCCATCGGCTGCTCGACGTAGGCGCCGATCTCCGAGCCCTTGTCGATGTCGAGGCCGTCCTCGAGGCGCAGCTCGGCTTCCGGATTCTCGATCTCGCGCGAATCATCGGCGAATACCTTCCAGCGCCTGAAAGTCTCGTAGTCGCCGGTCTTGCGGTTGATCGCGACGCGGACGTCCCACAATTCGCTGTGCTTGCGGCGCGCCGCAGCCGCGAGCGCGGCCTCGAGGGCTTCGAAGATGATTTCCTTGTCGACGCCCTTCTCGTTCGAGACGGCGTCGACCACCATGAGAATTTCCTTGTTCATCGTCTCCTGCCTTTGCTGGAGTTATCCGGCCACTCCGGTACCAGCCGCGCGCGAAAAATCTCCGCGTAATTCAGCGGCACCCGCGTGCCGTCCACTTCCAGATCAATGCCCTCTGCCCCGGCCGTTTCCAGCTTGCCGGTGTAGCGCCGGCGTCCCTCGCGCGGCGCGGCCAGTTCGACCGCGATCCGGGCACCCTGGAAGCGCGCGTAATGCGCCTTCGTCCGCAACACCCGATCCAGCCCCGGCGTCGACACTTCCAGCCGGTAGGCCATCGGCACCGGATCGTGCACATCCAGCAGTGCCGAAACCTCGCGGCTGACGCGCTCGCAGTCCTCAATGCCCACGCCCCCGGGCCGGTCGATGTAGACCCGCACTGTTCCGGATCCGCCACCCGAGGAAAACTCCAGGTCCACCAGTTCATAGCCCAGATTGCCCAGGAGCGGCTCCACGAGCTCCACCAGCCTCTCGCGCAGCATCACCGCCATGACCCTTCCTGCGCCTCCAAAACAAAAAAAATGGGCCAGCGGCCCATCCTAAAAAGCAAAAAGCCCCAAGTGGGGCTTTTAAATCAAGCTCTTGGCCGCACCATCTGCGACTGCACGGAACCGCCGCCAAAGCCAGTCCCGGCCACCGGGGGCGGATTCTAGTGCTTTGCACCCCCGCATTTCAACCTTTTGGCCACTCAAGGACCGCCGCGGTTCAGTAAAGGCCGGGAGGGGCTGCGGGCCCCCTCCCGCGATTTCCAGTCTCCCGTTCAGCTCACCAGGCGATTGTACATGTTGCGAAGCACAATCATGATCGCAGCGCCGCCGGCCACGACGGCGAGGTTGCCGATGATCGTGGTGAGGTAAGGGCCAACCGTCGGAATGCCGTCAAAGCTCGCCGCCGCGGCGTGCAACACCAGAGCCGAGACGATGACGCGCACATGATGGTCAGCCATGATCGAGAACGCGACGACCGCGCCCAGCACCGCCAGCAAGGTCGGCGCAAAGCTCAGGTTCACGAACGCGGCGACAATAGCCAGCAGCAGGCTAACCGCGTAAACAATCTTGTATACAGTCACGGTGTATCTCCTTGGGAGTCTTGGAATTATCGTTCTTGTCCCGCCCGACCCAGTCCGCCCCGCCCAGCAAAGCTGCCGAGGGCACGGTCCAGGCCTGTTGTGTTCTTGGGCGCCTGGTGGCCGCGGGTCGGGACCGAGTGTACTCCACTCGGCCGCGCTGGGAATAGCCGGATCCGCCGGCGGCCAGGGCACTCGACCGGAAGCCCCAGCTACTGGATTTTGAGCCGCACGAAGGCCATCAGGCCCTCCGGGGCCGCCGTACCGTAGAGCGAGCCCAGCGTGCCGGGCAGGAAATTGCGGGCATACAGAGCGCCCAAACCCAGTACGACCCGTTCCTGCCCGCGGAAGTCCCGTACCGCTCCGATCGCAGCCTTGGCCACCGTAAAGGCCGGCCCGGGCTGGCCACCCAGCCACAGCAGTTCGTCGTTCTCCACGCGCTCCCCGCGCCAGAATACGGTCCACGCCGGACCCAGTTTCAGCGCGCTTTCGAAGGCCACCGCGTCGAGCCAGCCCCGATCGCTCGTGCGCCGGCCCCAGGCCAGCGTCGTGGACCACCACCCCTGACGGCAGCAGGCGCGGGTGTAAATGGCGCTGCCCGACCATTTTCTCTGATCTACGCCCGGTTCGAGCTGTTCCGGACTCCTCAGGCTCGCCCACGACAGTTGCAGCGACCACTCGCTGTCCGGGTTCCAGGACACTCGTGTGGCCGTGGAATCCAGCGGACCTGTCTCGATGTTGTAGCGGTACTGGTCCGGCTCGCGGCCGCGAAACCTGGACGCTTCGACTTTCCAGCGATCGTGCACGTAGCCCAGGGTCGCGACGCCAAAGGCGATATGAGTGGAGTCCAGCCAGTGATGGCTGATCGGCGCCTCCGGACTGTCCATGATCGACAGGCGATGCATGAACGCGGGTGGACCAAACGCGGGCTCGCCCGGCAGTCCGGCGTAGACATACACGCTGTCCGATCCCGTCAACGGGTGTGAGTAACTCGCCGACAATTCCATGAACAGGTCATGCGGGTGCTGTCGATCGATCAGCGGTGTGTGCCCGTCCGCGCTCTCGCCGGTGGCGAGCAGGAGCGGATAGCCGCTCTTTCCCATCAGCGGATCGGGACTCAGCATCGCGCGCAGCTGGAGCACATCACCGCCCGCCGCGCTGCGCCGGGCCATCCCAAGCAACATGCCGGACAGGAACGATTTCTCATCGCCCCGTGCACCGCCCTGCCAGTCATAGACGCTGTCCAGAAGCGCGTGCCCCATGAACATCCACTTCCCGGACATGACATGGCGCCCCGCGTGCACGGAGGCATCGGGCTGCCAGGACGTCCCCGAGGCTTCGCGCGTGTAGGGATAGCTGCCGAAGGCACCCGGCATCGCCTCGGCACGCAGCGGCGGTACCCCGGCCAGCGCCAGGAGCAGCGCGATGGCCGCGGCGCGCGTGGACGGCGCCCCTTGCTGCTCCAGCCGGCCGCGGGCAGTGACGGGTCGGTTCAAGCAGGGATCGGCGCCGTTCGCTCAGGGCGAAACGTTCGCGCCCGCGACGCTGGCTGCCTGTGGCGGAAAACCCTTGGCGCGCAGGTAGGCGTCAATGCGCGGGTCGCGGCCGCGGAAGTGCCGGTAGGCCTCCGCCGGATCGAGGGTATTGCCGACGCTCAGGATGTCATCGTGATAGCGCTTGGCCACGCGCGGATCGTAGGGCCCGCCCGCCTCGAGGAAGGCCTCGAAGGCGTCATGGTCCAGCACCTCGGACCACAGGTAGCTGTAATAGCCCGCCGAGTACCCATCGCCCGAAAACACATGCCCGAACTGCGTCGTGCGGTGGCGCATGACGATTTCATCCGGCATGCCGAGCGACTTGAGCGCATCGCGCTCGAAGGTATCCGGATCGATGGTGACATTGCCTGCGAGGTGCAACTTCATATCCACAATCGCCCCCGCCAGGTACTCGACCGTCGCGAATCCCGAATTGAAGGTGCGCGCGCGCGTGATCCTGTCCACCAGTGCGGCCGGAATCGGTTTGCCCGTGCGATAGTGGAGGCAGAAGCGGCTGAGGATTTCCGGCGTCGTCAGCCAGTTTTCATTGAGCTGGGAGGGGAACTCGACGAAATCGGTCGCCACATTGGTGCCGGCCAGGGTGGGATAGGTGACGTCCGAATTGAGCCCGTGCAGCGCGTGGCCAAATTCGTGGAACAGCGTGACGGCATCGTCCCAGCTGATCAGCACCGGTTCGCCGGGCTTGGGCGGCAGAAAATTCGTATTGTTGGAGACGATGGGCGAAACGCCCTCGAATCGCTGCTGCGTCCGGTACTCGTTCATCCAGGCCCCGGAGCCCTTGCCCGTCCGCGCGTAGGGATCGAAGTACCACAGGCCCACATGCTGGCCACTGGCGCTGCGGACCTCCCATACCCGCACGTTCGGGTCGGCGAGGGGCAGACCTTGGATCTCGGCGAAGCTGTAGCCATAGAGTTTTTCGGCCGCCCAGAACATGCCCTCGCGCAGCTTGTCGAGCTGCAGGTACGGCTTGACCTGGGCCATGTCCAGGTCGTATTTCGACTTGCGTACCTTCTCGGCATAGTAGCGATAGTCCCAGCCGGCGATCCGGATCCCCGCGCCTTCCCGGTCGGCGATCGCCTGCATATCCGCCACTTCCTCGTGCACCCGGGCAACCGCCGCGGGCCACACCTGCATCATCAGGCTCAGCGCATTCTCGGGAGTCTTCGCCATCTGGGGCTCCACGCGCCAGTGCGCGTGCGTGGCGTAGCCGAGCAGCGTTGCGCGCTCGGCGCGCAGCTTGAGGATCTCGGTGATGATGGCCGAGTTGTCGTACTCGTCATGATTGTCGCCGCGGCTGTAATAGGTGCGCCAGACCTGCTCGCGCAGATCGCGCCGGTCCGAATACGTCAGGAACGGCTCCATGGAGGAACGCGTATTCAGGATGGCCCACTCGCCGGGGTGACCGCGCTCAGTCGCCGCGGCGGCCGCTGAGTCGCGCAGCGAGTCCGGGAGTCCAGTCAGGTCCGCGGCCTTCAGGTACCGGACATGCCCGGACTCCTCGGCCAGCAGGTTCTGGCTGAATTTCGCGTAGAGCCCGGCGAGCCGTTCGTTGATCTGCGCCAGGCGTGCCTTGGCCTCGGGCCCGAGCTGGGCACCGGCGTGCACGAAGTTCCGGTGGTACACCCAGGCCAGCCGCTGCTGCTCGGGCGTCAGTCTGGCCTTGTGCGGCGATTGATAGACGGCCTCGATGCGCCTGAACAGCGGCTCATTCTGCGTGATCTTGTCCGCGAAGGCGGCCAGTGCCGGATTCATTTCCGCCTGCACGGCCTGGAAGGGCCCGCTGTTGAGGGTGCTCGACCAGATGTTATAGATCGACTGCACGCGATTCAGTGTCGAGCCGGCATGTTCCAGCGCCTCGATCGTGTTGGCAAAAGTCGGCGCCGCCGAGTCAGCCGTGATCTTGTCAATCTCGCGGAGTTCTTCGGCCATCGCCGCTTCCAGGGCTGGCTTGAATTGCTCCTGGCGGTAACGATCGAAGGCCGGATAGCCGGCGTACTGGCCGCCCCAGGGGGCCAGCAGGGGATTGTCCGTCTGTGTCATCGGCCGCTCATCCGCAAATGAAAAGGTGGCCAACGTCCAGGCGCACAGTGCGAACGCGCCGCAGATTCTTGTGTTCATGGCTGTCCCTCGCGTAGCCCGCGTTACTGAGACCTGCCGGGCCCCTGAAAATTCCCCGCCGCCGGCCACCCAGGCGCGCGTTGGCGCGCCCGTGGCTGACGACGGGCCCTGACCGGGCCAGCTACTTTTTCGCTGGCGCTGCGGCCGGCGCGTCGTCGTTCCAGATGTCGCGCACGATGAGCCACTTGCCGTCCGCCTTGTGCCAGCTCTCGAGATACTTCCCGGTGCCCATGCTGGCACCGTCCGCCCCGTTTACCTTGTAGGTACCGGAGTGCCAGCCGACATCTCCGGATACACCAGCGCTCTCCTCGCCGAGCACCAGGGTCACGCCGCTGGCCTTCGAGCTGGCAATGTTTGCCACGAGGAACTGGTGTATCGCTTCATGGCCCGTGGCGAGGGGTACATCGGGCGGCATCAGCACGGCATCGGTCGTGTACAGGGCCACGATCCTGTCAGCATCGCCGGCATTGTAGGCATCGACCCAGGCCTTGGTGCCATCTCGAAACGCGGCTTGATCGGCGGCAGTGTCCGCCACCGGCGGCGCGCAAGCGGCAACGGCCAACAATCCGATGCTCGTCAGGACCAGTCTCTGCAGTGATCTCATGGTGCTTCCCTCTTGCGTCAGGAACTGATGGTTTGCGAAACCGGATCCCAGTGGACCGGCATACCGCGATAGTAAGACTCGTTCGCCATGTGGCAGCCGAGCGCGGCATTGTGCCCGAACACGGCGTCCTGCAACACCGGTTGGCGCGACCTGACGGCCTCGAAGAATTTCCACAGGTGCGGGCGCAGATCGTCGTAGTCATTACCCCTGAAGCTGACGGTCTCGGGCGCCGGTTCCTGCCCGGGTCGCGGATCATGTTCCGCGTGCCATTGGCTGTAATAGGCAGTACGCAGCCGGCTGGGAAAGGCCGCCGCATAGTAGGAAGGACTCCGATCGACCCCGGCTTGGGGCGTGTAGCTGACTCCAAACTCGGTGAGTTCGATGATGCCCTTCGAGCCCATGAAGCGCGTCACTTCCGTGCTTTCGGTGTCCAGGCTGAGGCGCATGTAGACGGGAACGTCCGCGTACTCGAACAGCACCGCATGCACGTCCGGCGTGTTGCGGCCGTCCTTCCAGCGGTAGATGCCACCAAAGGCCGACACCCGCTTCGGTATCTCGTTGATACCGAGCACGAA
>DASWFL010000021.1:0-1927 GCA_036394255.1 Steroidobacteraceae bacterium | reverse complement strand
CGCTGGCGAGCCACGGCATCAACGCGTCCGCCGACCAGCCGATAGCCCTGTGGCGCAAAATCGGCCACCGCCGGCGAGACATCGGTGCGCCCGGCAAACCACGGTTTCACGGTGTGCCGGTCGGTGGAGGCGACCGCGATCAGATGATCGGGCCGGAGCGATTGCAGCTGTGCCGCGACGAGCTCATCGAGCAGCGGATCATTGATCCGAGCACTCACCAGGAAGAAAGCGACGAAGGCCGCCGCGGCCGCCGCGCCGATGCCACTGAGGGCGCCCCACCAGAACGGCCGATTCTGCCAGGCTCTCACCGGCCGTGGGGCCGGGAGCCCGGTCCCGGCGCTACCTTCCTCATCGAGGGCCTGCACAATCCGGGCGCGCAGCGCCGGCGGCGCCTGCTCCCGCGCCAGGTCCCGGCGCAGGGCGGTGCGCAGGCTCCCGAGCTCAGCAAGGATCGCGCGGCACCCGGTGCAGATCTTGAGATGCCGCTCGAAATCCGCGGCGGAAGCGGGATCGAGTTCACCGTCAAAATACTCCTGCACGCGCGGCGATTCAGGACAGGCCATGTACGCCTCCAGCGAGTTCTTCCTGCCAGCGCGACTTCAGGGCCGCCCGCGCGCGGGCCAGGCGGGACATCACCGTGCCGATGGGCACCTGCGTCACCGCAGCGATTTCCCGATAGCTCAGGTCCTCGAGCTCCTTCAATGCCAGGGCTTCGCGCTGCTCTTCCGGGAGCGCGGACATCAGCCGGGTGAGCGTGCGCTGATCGTCTGCGCGGATCGCGAGGCTCTCCGGATCGGGCGTCGCGGCGGTCATGGCGTCGGCATCGTGGGTCTCATGCTCTGCCGGTAGCGGCACATAGGCGCGTCGCTGGGCCTGTGTGTAGGCGGTCGCGTGGCAATTGCGCACGATGGCCAGCAGCCAGGCTTTCACGTCCGTCCCACGCAGGGTCTCGAAGCTCCGATAGGCACGCACGATGGCCTCCTGAGCCACGTCATCGGCGTCGCTGGAGGAGCGGGATAACCATCGCGCGAAGCGGTACGCGGCGTCCAGGTGCGGCAAGACCTCCGCCTCGAACCGGCGGCGCCTGTCATCCACAACTGCGACCGCGCACTGCCGTCACGGGGCTCCGCTGACCGCTCTATAAGGAGAAGGACTTCGGGAAGCTGAAGTTTATTCCCCCTGGGCGCTCTTCAGGGGTGGTGAGAGACCTGCCGCGTGACCAGCCAGTTCACCAGGCGGACGAAGGACGCGTTATCGCCCGCGGACCCGGGCGTCACGCGGTACTTGCCATCGACAATGACCGTCGGCGTGCTATCGGCCTGGTAGGCACGGATCTGCGCGTCCGCCTCCCGCATGCGGGCGTCCACGCTGAAGGAATGCGCGGCATCGAGAAAGGCCTGGGGCTTGACCCCGGTCTTTCGCCCATAGAAATTCGCCACATCGACCACGGTCGGCATGAATTTCTTGGGCAGCTTGCTCGTCGGGTCCATGGTGGCAAGCTCGCCGGTCTTCCAGATCGCATCGAAGAGGGCTTCGTGCGTGCGTTCGACCAGACCCAGGGTTTGCGCGGCAAAGTACGCCCGCTGAAAAGTCGGCCAATCCTCCTCCGGGTGCCAGGAGGCCGGCAGGTAGCTCAGGTGGGCCTGCTTCGGGAGGGCGGCCTTCAGCTGATCGATGACCGGGTAGAAAAGATTGCAGGCGGGACAGGCGTAGGAAAACACCTCCACGACCTCGACCCTGCCCGCTGGCGCGTGCGTCGCCTGCGCCGGCTCCACGCGAAAGTAATGCTGGCCCTCGATCCACTGGGTTTCGGCCGCCACCGGCACGGAGCCGAGCGCGAGGAGGGTCGCCATCCACAGCACCTGGTGTCGCATCGCTCTATTCTAACCGCTCGGGCGCTCCCGTGCTCCTGCCCCGGCAGCCGGCC
>DASWFL010000020.1:0-2852 GCA_036394255.1 Steroidobacteraceae bacterium | reverse complement strand
CAGGCGGGCCGCCGAACGCATCACCGCGGGGTACACCCGCCAGCCGCGCAGCACCCCCCGATCGCTCACCTGAATATCCGCAACCATGCACAACCGGTCCACCTGCGGTTCCAGCGAGCAGAGGTGGTTCGAGAGCGCCGTGGGCAGCATCGGCAGCACGCGCGAGGGGAAATAAACCGACGTGCCGCGCGCGCGCGCTTCGGTGTCGAGCATCGTGCCCGGCCGCACGTAGTGACTGACATCGGCGATTGCGACCAGCAGCCGGAAACCCTCTGCGGCCCGCTCGGCGTACACCGCATCGTCGAAATCGCGGGCGTCGGCGCCGTCGATGGTCACCAGCGGCACGTTGCGCAGATCGACGCGTTGCGAGGCTTCAACCGGATCCACGCTGTTTCCGAATCGCTTGGCTTCCTGCAGGGCACTGGCGCTGAACTCGACGCCCAGATCGAAGCGCGCGATCGCCGCTTCCGTGGCCATCTCCACCGGCCGCTCCGGATCGAGGCGCTTGCGCACCCAGGCCTCACCGGCGACGCCGTCCACCGGATAACGCTTGATGTCCGCGATGACCCAGTCGCCCGGCTTCACGCCCGGCGTGCTCGCGGGCGGAATAGTGCAGACGAGCGCCAGGCGCCGGTCCGCGGCGCGCACGCGCAACTCGCGCCCCTGCGTCTCGATGACACCCAGGAATGCGTTCAGGCCGCGCTCGAGCACGCTCGTGACTTTGCCCACCCAGCGATCCTGCGCGTCCTTGTGCAGGCTCAGACTCACGCGATCGCCCTGCACCAGCCCGGACATCTCGCGCGGCGGCAGGAATACGCCGCCTTCGATGCCTTCCACGCGGGCGAAGCCGAAGCCGGCGCGATTCGGCGAGACCACGCCCTCCGCGGCCGTAGGTTCGCCCTTGGCCGGGCGGCGCAGCTGGTGCTGCGTCCGGCGCCGCGCCGGATGCCGCGCCACGCTCTTCGTTTTCTTATGACGGATCAATTGACAGCCCCGAACCCCTTACGTACATTGCGCCGCCCACCGATGCCCAGGTGGCGGAATTGGTAGACGCACTAGTTTCAGGTACTAGCGGGTAACACCGTGGAGGTTCGAGTCCTCTCCTGGGCACCACAAACACCCTTTTAAATCAATATTATACAGAGATAACATCCAGTACAAGATTAACACTCCGGGTACTGGCTTTTTAGGCTGCGCACACTACCAGCTTTCCCAGCCCGCGTGGGTCCTGGGTCACTTTTCCCCACCGCTCGACGAACACGGCTTGCTGGCATCAACGCGGTGCAGGGCGCGTGCACCGGCTGGGTTATGCAGGGCGAACTCAGTCAGCCCTGATGGCCTCAATCTGGATCGCGAGCTTCACGTCCATCTTGAAACCCATGGCCTCGCCGAGATTGATGCCGAAGTCGGCGCGGTTGAGGCTGGCTGACGCGTCGGCGCCGCAGACTTCCCTCTTTAACACGGGGTGAGGTTTACACATGAAGCTGTTGATGGTCAATTTCAGCGGCTTGGTCACGCCGTGCAGGGTGAGCTCGCCCTCAACTTCGGCCGGCGTATCACCATTGAACTTCGAGAACCTGCCTTTGTACGTGGCCGTCGGGAACCGGGCCGCATCTAACATATCCGCGCTCTTGACGTGCTCGCTCAATTTGTCATGACCAAGATCAACTGAACCCGTGTCGACACTGATATCGACTTCCCCGGTGTGCGCGACGGCATCGTAGATCACCCGGCCCGAACTGCTGCGGAACATGCCGCGCCAGACCGACAGGCCGCCCATGTGGTCAGTCTCAAAACTCGGGTGAGTGTGATTCGGATCGACATTGTAGGTCACCGGGGAGGCCGCAAGGGCGCCCGCATACAGGGCCGCGCTGAGGGCGATGAGGATTGGCTTCATGGGCTTGTCTCCTTAATGAACGGTGCATCGACCGGCATGTTCCTTTCTGAAGTTGGCGATCATATTACTGGCGGCGACTTCTGCGCCCCTGTCGGCGCCTGGCGCCACTCCGGTGAGCGTAAACCTTCGTGTATTCATAAGCACCTCGAAGCAGGGCTCACTGGCCTTTTCCAAGGTACAGCCGCGTGACCAGCCGCTGCACCAGATTTCCGTACGGCGGGTAATACAGCCCAATCGGGAACCAGTGCCGGCGTTTGAACACGGCCTTGCCGTGGGAGAGCTCGCGAAAGCCCTCTTCGCCGTGATAAGTGCCCATGCCGGAATTGCCGTTACCGCCGAAGGGCAGATCGTGCTGAAAGACCTGCCAGCCCCAGTCATCAAGGGCTACGCCCCCGGCATGGGTCCGCTCCAGGACCTGCTGTTGCTCGCCTCTGCTCAGGCCAAAGGCGTACATCGACAGGGGTCGCTCGCGCCCTCGCACATACGCCAGCGCGTCATCAAGCCGGTCGTATTCGAGCACCGGCAGGATGGGTCCAAAAATCTCCTCGTGCATCAGCTGCATGCGCTCGTCCAGATTCGTGACCACATGCAGAGGCATTTGCCGGCCGGCGCCGGCGTCGTCACCACAGCGCAGGACCGTGGCCCCGAGGGCTTTCGCGTCGTCGAGCAGCGCGCGAATCCGCGTCGCGTGATGTTCGGAAATGATGCTGGTGTACTCCGCATTGCCGCTCACGGTTGGGTAGAGCCGGGCGAATGCGATACCCACCGCGGCGGCGAATTCGGTCGACCTGCCGCGTGGAACCAGCGCGTAGTCGGGCGCCACGCAGATTTGGCCGGCATTGAAGGCCTTGCCGTGAGCAATGCGCAAAGCGGCGTCGCTCAAGTCAGCACCGGGGCCGACGATAGCCGGCGATTTGCCCCCGAGCTCGAGCGTGACCGGTGTGAGATTTTCGGC
>DASWFL010000019.1:0-14831 GCA_036394255.1 Steroidobacteraceae bacterium | reverse complement strand
CGGCCGAGACGCTCGATGAGCGCCTGGAACTGGTGCAGCGCGGCCGGCCCGCGCGCGCCGGTCCCGCCCCCCGGCTCGGCCTGCGTCGCAGCGGCGGCACGCCACAAAGACTGGCCCTGCGCCCGCGCCGCCTCGCGCAGGCCCTCGAGGGTGCGAGCGCCGATGCCGCGCACCGGCAGATTGACGATGCGGTCGAAGGACGCGTCATCATCGCGGTTGGCGATGAGCCGCAGGTACGCCAGGGCGTCCTTGATCTCGGCGCGCTCGAAGAAGCGCAGCCCGCCGTAGACCCGATAGGGGATGCGTGCCTGGATGAGCGCTTCCTCGAACACGCGGGACTGCACGTTCGAACGGTAAAGAATGGCGCAATCGCTGCGCTGCCCGCCGTCCTTGAGCCATGCCTGGATGCGCCCCAGCACGAACTCGGCCTCGTCACGCTCGTTGTAGGCGCAATACAGCTGCACCGGCGCGCCCTGGGCGCCGCTGGTCCACAGCTTCTTGCCCAGCCGCGTGGAATTGTTGGCGATCAGGGCGTTGGCGGCCGCGAGGATCGCGGCGCTGGAGCGGTAGTTCTGCTCCAGCTTGTAGAGCCGGGCTTGCGGGAAATCGCTGCGGAATTTCTGCAGGTTTTCCACCCGGGCGCCGCGCCAGCGATAGATCGACTGATCGTCATCGCCCACCACGAAGGGGTGGCCGGTGGCGCCGACCAGGAGCCGCACCCAGGCGTACTGGATGGCGTTCGTGTCCTGGAATTCATCGACCAGCACATGGCGGAAGCGGGCGCGGTAATGCTGCAGGAGCGCCGGACCGTCGCGCCATAATTCAAAGGCGCGCAGCAGCAGCTCGGCGAAATCGACTGCGCCGGAGCGCGCGCACAGGAGCTCGTACTCGGTGTAGAGCCGGATGAGGCTCCTCTCGGTCGGATCGCCACCGGCCTGCAGCTGCTGCGGGCGGCGGCCCTCGTCCTTGTGCTGATTGATGAAGTACTGGACTTCGCGCGGCACGAAGCGCGCCTCGTCGAATTCCAGCGCACGGATCGTCTTCTTGATCAGCCGCAGCTGGTCTTCGCTGTCGAGGATCTGGAAGCTCTGCGGGAGTCCCGCCTCGCGCCAGTGCAGCCGCAGCAGCCGGTGCGCCAGGCCGTGAAAAGTGCCGAGCCACAGGGCGCCGCCGGAGCTGCCGAGCAGGGCCTCGACGCGCGCGCGCATCTCGGCGGCGGCCTTGTTGGTGAAGGTGACGGCCAGGATCCCGTGCGGAGTGGCGCCCTCGGCCTGGATCAGCCAGGCGATTCGATGGATGAGCACGCGGGTCTTGCCGCTGCCGGCACCGGCCAGCACCAGGGTCGCGCCCAGCGGCGCGGTCACGGCGGCGCGCTGGGCGTCGTTCAGGGGTGCGAGAATCGGGGAAACGTCGGTCGGGTCGAGGCTCATGGCAGGGGAGAATTCTACCCCGCGCCGGGCGCCTCCGGCGGGTTCAATCGGCGCCCTTACCAGTGATTTCGCAGCTCGCGCAGGGCGAGAAACACCTCGCGCGGCGTCGGCCGCGGCGCCAGGCCCGGCACCCGCGCACGCAGGCCCTCGATGAGTCCAGGTTCGGCCAGCCTGAAGAATCCATTGACGGTGAGTTCCTCGGCCAGGCTCAGCACCGGCCGCGCTTCGGCCGCCACGCTTTCCGAGCGGCGCAGCCAGTCCGCCGCCGCGGTGTTGCCGGGTTCCACGTGGCGCGTGAAGCGCAGGTTGTTGACCAGGTAATCGTGCCCGGGGTAGATGCGCGTGCTGGCCGGCAATCGCGCCAGCTTGAGGGTGCAGGTCTCGAACAGGCGTTCCGGATCGCCGCCGTTGCGGCAGTTGCCGACGCCGGCATTGAAGAGCGTATCGCCCGAGAACAGGGCCGATCTCTCCGCATGCGCCAACAGGCAGACGTGGCTCAAGGTGTGGCCCGGCGTGTCCAGACTCTCGAGTTCCACCGTGCGGCCCACGCGGATCACATCGCCGGCGGCAAGTCCACGAGCCACACCGCCGATGCGCGCCGCGGCCGCGGCGTGCGCCAGCACCTTCGCGCCCGTGGCCGCGACGAGCGCCGCGTTCCCGGCCGTGTGATCGAGATGCTCGTGCGTGTTGAGGATCTGCGTGATGGTCCAGCCGCGCTCGGTGGCGCGCCGCAGGCAGGCCTGCCAGTCGAGCGGGTCGATGACCAGCGCCTCGCCCGTCTCGGCGCAGGCCACGATGTAGTGGTAGTTGCGCAGCTCGTTGGCCGCCCAGATGCGCTCGACGATCATGACGGGAAAGCCTACGTCATAATGCGGCGCATGCAAATCGCATCTGCGCCCGTCGCGGCGCCAGGGCTGACGAGCCCGGCCTCCCGATCATGAATCGCTCGCAGCTCGAGGCGGCCTATCGCCGCACCCACTACGAAGTGCAGACGCCCGCCGGCCCGATGCTGTTGCGCATCGACGAGCATTGCCCGCAGCTGCAGCTCGTGCACGCCGGACTCGGAGTCAGCGAATCGGCGTTCCTGACGGCGTGGAATCCGCACAGCGTGCCGCAATGCGCGCCGCGGAACGCCGTGGCGCAGGCACGCCTGGACCAGCGGCTCGCGGCACTCGGGCTCACGATCTGGCCGGGCTGGGGGCGCGATCCGGAAGGCTCGTGGCCCGCCGAACAGAGTTATTTCGTCGCGGGCCTCGATCGCGACACCGCCGCAGGTCTGGCCCGGGAATTCGGGCAGCACGCCTTCGTGCATGCCGCGGCGGATGCCATCCCGCGGCTCGTCTGGGTCTAGAGTCGTTCTGTAGGGGGCACGCAGGAGTGAGGAGAAGCCCGGCATGGGCCGTCCACATCCTGGCGGTACCCGTTACATGTAACGCGTTACATGTAACGGGTGGAAATTAAAAAGGGACACAGCAATGCAGCCCGTCCGGCAGGCGTCTATCTGGACCAGGTCCAATCGGCCGCCGAGGCCCGGCACCCGCCCCCACCGGCTCCCGTCCAGGCCCGACCCCTGACCACACGGCCGGTCGCCGCCGCCGTCGGCTGGCCGTCCTTCAATGCGAACCGGCCGTTGACGATGACGTGGCTGACTCCGGTGCTCAGCTGGTGCGAATTCTGATAGCTCGCGTGATCCTGGATCGAGGCCGGATCGAAGACCACGATATCGGCGTATGCGCCGGGCCGCAGCCGGCCCCGGTCCTTGAGCGACAGATTGTCCGCGGGCAGTGAGGTCATTCTGCGCACCGCTTCCTCGGTGCTCAGGACGTGATCCTCGCGCACATACTTGGCAAATACCCGGGCAAAATTGCCATACGCGCGCGGATGCGCCGCCGAGAGCAGGAACACGCCTTCCGGAGCGTCGCCCTGTTCGTCGGATCCGAAGCTCACCCACGGCAGCGCCATCTGCCGGCGAATATTCTGCTCACTCATCAGGAAATAGGCGACGCCAACGCGGGTGCCGTCCTCGATGACGAGGTCGATGGCCGCATCTTCCGGGGAAACGCCCCTGTCCCGGGCCACTTCCGCCAGCGTCTTGCCGGTCAGCGGTTTCAATTTCGGGTTGCGGAAGCTCAGGAACAGGGTGTCTTCGGCTCCCGCCGCGCCATAGAGATTTTCCCAGGTCCGGGGATGCGGATCGCGCATCTCGGCGATCACCCGGGCCCGGATGGCAGGGTCGCGCAAACGCTTGATCCAGGCCTCCAGCCCCCCGTCCTGCACCCACGAGGGCATCGCGGCATCCAGGCCCGTCGCACCCGCCGTATAGGAGTACATGTTGGCGGTGACCCGCACGCCTGCAGCACGCGCCTGCTCGATCGCGGCGATGACGGCGTCAATCTTTTTCCAGTTGTCCTTGCCCGAGATCTTGAAGTGGTAGATCTCGGCCGGTGCGCCGCTCTCTCGGGCGATCTGGATGGTCTCCTGCACCGCGGATTCGATGCGATCGCCCTCGCTGCGCATATGAGTCGTGTAGATGCCTCCGCAGCGGGCGGACTCCTTCGCCAGCGTAATCAGTTCCGGCGTCCTGGCGTAGGTGGCCGGCGCATAGATGAGCATCGTCGTGAGGCCCAGCGCCCCTTCTTCCATGGCCTGGCGCACCAGCCCGCGCATCTGTTCCAGCTGCGGCGCAGTGGGCTGCACATCCCCTTCGCCGAGCACATAGGTCCGCACAGTCGGTGCCCCCACGAAGGAGGCTACATTGGGAGCGATTCCTTTGCGCTCCAGCCCGCTCAGGTACTCGCCCAGGGTGGTCCACGTGACGGGGTACTTGAGGTCTATTTCGCGCTCGACCGTTTGTTTCTTCATCAGCGGGTTCAGCGGGCCCATGGAGAACTCGCCCATCACTTCCAGGGTCACGCCCTGGGACAGATCGCTCAACGCGCGGCCATCGACCAGCAGGGATTCTTCCGGATGCGCCAGCATGTTGATGAACCCGGGCGCGATGGCCTGGCCGTGCACGTCGACCTCGAGGCGGCCGACCAGGTTCCGGTCCGGGCCCACATAGACGATGCGATCGCCATCAACCGCAAGCTCGCCCGGATAGGGCTTGCCGCCGGACCCGTCGTAGATGATCCCGCCGTGCAGGACCAGATCGTGAATGGCGAGATCCGCGGAGGCCGCACGCCCGGCCAGCGGCAAGGCCGCGCCCAGGACCATCGCCAGCCGCAGCGCGAGGCCGCCATGGCGCGGCATCCGTCGCCCACTCATCCGGAGACTCCCGCCAGGAACTGCGTGGTCGGCAGGTAGTGATCGACGAGGAGGGCCAGGAACAGCCACATCAGGTAACTGATCGAGAAGCGGAACACGCGCATCGGCAGCTCCTCGCGCCGCGTCAGCTTCAGCATCACGGCGTGCACGAGGAAACGCCCGCTGAGCACCACCGCGGCCAGCAGATAGATCAGCCCGCTCATGCCGGTGAGAAAGGGCAGCAGCGTGACCACCGCCAGGATCACCGTGTAGAGCAGCACATGGAGCCGCGTGAATTCCACGCCGTGCGTCACCGGCAGCATCGGGATGTCGACCTTGGCGTACTCATCGCGGCGCGCGATCGCCAGCGCCCAGAAGTGCGGGGGCGTCCAGGCGAAGATGATCAGGAACAGCAGCAGCGCGTGCGGATCGATCGTGTTGGTCACGGCCGCCCACCCGAGCACCGGCGGGGCGGCGCCGGCCGCGCCGCCGATGACGATGTTCTGCGGCGTGGCACGCTTGAGCCAGAGTGTATAGACCACGGCGTAGCCGATCAGGGAGGCAAAGGTGAGCAGGGCCGTGAGCGTGTTGACGAGCACCGTCAGCACCAGCATCGAGGCGACGCCGAGCAGCGTGGCGAACACCAGCGCCTGCCGGTGGCTCAGGGCGCCCGTGGGAAGCGGGCGGCCGCGGGTGCGCGACATGCGCGCATCGATGCGCCGGTCGAGCACGTGGTTGAAGGCCGCGGCCGAGGCCGCCGCCAGCGCGATGCCCAGATTCCCGAACAGCAGCGCATCAAGCGGCGGCAGGCCCGGCGTCGCCAGCAGCGTGCCGACGATCGCGGTCAGCACGATCAGGGCCACGACGCGGGGCTTGGTGAGCGCCAGGTAGTCGCGCCAGTGGGCCGCACCGAGCGCGGGCACGGCTTCGGGCGGGACGCTCAGCGGTGTGCTCACGGCGCCTGCCACACCGGACGGAGGGAGCGGTTCAGGGCGAGTACGGCGAGCAGCAGCAGCGCCGCGCCTGCGTTGTGTGCGGTGGCGAGCCAGAGCGGAAAACCGCTCAGCACCATCGCCACCGCGATGCTGAGTTGTACGACGAGAGCGGCCAGCACCGCCGTGGCCGCGAGGCGCGCGAAATGATCGCTCCTGGAGAGCAGCACGCGCGTCGAGGCCAGTACCAGCAGCGCGGTGGCCACAACGGCGCCGAGCCGATGCGTGTAGTGAATCAGGGCCGCGCTTCCGCTCTGCAGCCCGGGCCACCACTGTCCCTGGCACTTCGGCAGGTCCGGGCAGCCCGTGGCGGCATAGTGACTGCTCGTCCAGCCGCCGAGCGCGAGCTGCAGGGCGAGGGCCGCAAGTGCGAGCAGCGCGAGCTGGCGCGTGCGCGGCAGGCTCGATCCCAGGAAGGCCGGGGTGCCGCGCCAGGCGCTGAGCTCGCGCCGGCCGAGGGTGAGCAGGAGCCACCACAACATCGCCAGGGTGCTCATCCCGAGCAGCAGATGCGCGGTCACGATGAGCGGTTCGAGCAGGCGCGTCACCGTCAGCATTCCGAGCAGGCCCTGGGTCACGACGAGCACGAGCAGGCCCGCGGCGTAGGGAAGGGAGACCAGCCGCTCTTTGCGCGTTTGTATCACCAATGTTACAAGTACGAGAATCAGAACGCCCAATGTTGCCGCAGCGTAACGATGAATCATCTCCTTCCAGGCCTTGCCGGCTTCGGCCATGCCGGCCGGGCTGACGTGGCCATAGCAGCCGGGCCAGTCCGGACAACTCAGGCCCGCGGCCGAAAGCCGCACATAGGCGCCCATTACCACGACGAAGAAACACAGCAGGAAAGCGCCGAGTGCAACGGGGCGGATGAGTACGGCACGGGACATCTTTCAACCGATATGCGAGAGCTCTAGCAGCTTCTTGAGATCATCACGGAGGCCCGAGGGGTTGTCGCGCACATCGTAGCGCATCATCAGATTGCCCAGTGGATCGACGACGAACAGGCTGCGGGTCTGCGGTGCCGGAAACACCTGCCGCAGGGCCGATCCGCCGGTGGCGGCCGGCGGCAGCGTGACCAGCCCCGCATGTTCGCGCTGCAGATAAGCCGTGTCGCAACAGCCCGTGCCGCCGAGCAGCACGCGCTGCACACGCGGCGCCAGCTTGCCGAGCGACAGCCAGGTTTGTCGGGCATAGATGAGCGAGTCGCGGCAGTCCGCGTCGCAGCCCGATGCGCCCGCGCCGATCACCACCAGCGACCACTTGCCGGTGAACGCGGCGCCGGGCACGCTCACCATCGGTGCGATGAGCCGGCCATGATTCGTGTGGCTCGCGGGGCGCCAACTCGAGCCGTAGTACAGCCAGAACGCGATACCGAGCGGCGCCGCGAACAGCAGCAGCAGTCCGGGCAGGGTCCAGCGGCCGTTCTTCATGCGCGGCGGGCTCGTCATGAGCCGCGCCGCTCCAGGTTCAGGAACACATAGAGAAACACGGTCAGCGCCGCGAAGCCCCACCACTGCAGGGCATAGCCCAGGTGCCGCTCCGGGGCCAGGCCCTCGCCGGCGCTGCGCCAGTTGCGCCGGAAGCCGAAGCGTTCGTCCGCCCCGAGCAGCAATTGGAGTGGCTCGACTCTTGCGCCCAGCGCCGCACCCAACTGCTCTGCAGTGGGAAAGCTGGTGCGCTTGGGCCAGCTGGAATCCGCCGCCGGCGGCGCGCGTCCCGCGGCGAGCCCCGTCACCGGCAGGACATCCAGGCGGCCGCGCAGCTGCGCGGCGTCCGGTTCCAACATCCGGACATCGGGCAGGCGGTCGCGCCGCCCATCGGGCAATGCCACCCACCCCCGGTTCACCAGCAGCCAGCGCCCGTCCTCGAGCCGCAGTGGAGTGAGCACCTGATAACCCACTTGTCCGCCCTCGCTCATGTTGTCCAGCAGGAACTGGTGCGCCGGGTCGTAGCGCCCCGTGACGATCACCTGGGCAAAGCGCGGCAGGGACGCGGTGGATCGCGTGCCCAGCGCGAGCGCCGGAGCACTCGTGCCGGCGGCAAAGGCGGCCGCCAGGGCCGTCTTTTCCGCGGCACGGTGCCATTGCCAGCGGCCGAGTTGCACGAACAGCAGCACGCCGGCCAGCGCGAGCACAGTCATCCAGCCGCTGGCGACGAGCCGACGGGAGCCGAATTCCAGGCGCAGCACGCGGCGACTCCGTTGGGGCGTCCAGGGGGCCGGCATTGTGCCGTCCACGGCACGCCGAGTACAGGCGGGCGCCTATACTCTGCACATGGATCCGATCAGGCTGCTGGTGATTGCTGTGCTGGTGGCCATCGTCGCGAGCCTGGGCACGGCGCTCTACCACCTCGCCACGGGCAAGGGCGATTCCACCAAGATGGTGCGCTCGCTGACGCTGCGTGTTGCCCTCTCGGTGGCCCTGTTCCTGCTGCTGATGATCGCCTGGCGCCTGGGGTGGATCCATCCGCACGGCATCGGTCGCTGAATCCAGCGTGATTCGCCTGCGGCCGCAGTCCGTCGGGCTCAGCTGCGCCGTGCTGGGCGCGCTCGGCTTTTCGCTCAAGGCCATTTTCGTCAAGGCCGCCTATCGCTACGGCGTCGATCCGGAGACGCTGCTGGCGCTGCGCATGCTCTACGCGCTGCCGCTGTTCCTGCTGCTCGGCGCGCGCGCGGCGCGCACGGCCCCGACGGCCATCACAGCTGGGGACTGGCGCGCCCTCGCCCTGCTGGGATTTCTCGGTTATTTTGCCTCCAGCTACCTGGATTTCCTGGGCCTCCAGTACATCTCGGCCGCGCTCGAGCGCCTCATCCTGTACGTGTACCCGACCATCGTCGTGCTCTACACCGCCTGGCAGGAGCGCCGCTCCCCCTCGCCGGCGATGCTGCTCGCGCTGCTGCTGTGCTACGCCGGCGTGGCACTCGCGGTAGCGCATGACGTGCACACGGGCGGCACGCAGGTCGGGCTCGGCGGGTTGCTGATCTTCGCGAGCGCGCTGCTCTACGCGGCCTATCTGCTGCGATCAGCGCCGCTCCTGGCACGCGTGGGATCGGCGCGCTTCACCGCCTGGGCAACCTCCGCCGCCTGCCTGTACGCGATCGCGCTGTTCCTGGCGCAGCGACCCGTGGTCAGCCTCATCGCGCAGCCCTGGCAGGTGCAGGCGCTCAGTGCGGGGATGGCGGTGTTCTCCACGGTGCTGCCGATCTGGCTGTTTTCCGAGGCGATTCGCCGCCTGGGCCCGGGACCGACGGCGATCATCGGCTCGCTGGGCCCGGTGATCACCATGTTGCTCGCCTGGCAGCTGCTGGGAGAATCGCTCGGCGTGCTGCAATTGGCGGGTGCGGCGCTGGTGGTCTACGGCGTGCGCCTGGTGGCGGCGGAACAGCGATGAATTCCTGCCGCGCAGCTCTTATGCTGGCGCGATCATGAACGCGGACGATTCCCGTTCCCTGTGGCTGACGGCCGCGGCGCTGGCGCTGCTGTGGTGCGTGGGTCTGTTCGGCCGCGGTTACTGGACACCCGATGAGCCGCGCGAAGCAGCGCTCGCCGCCTCGGTCAGCACGCAGGCGCTGTCGTTGCCGGTCCTCGGCGGCGTCACCTTTGCAGAAAAGCCGCCGCTGACCTACTGGCTCGCGGGCGCGTCGATGGCAGCCTTCGGCCACGGTGCGGCCGCGGCGCGGCTGCCGCAGCTGGGCTACGCCCTGCTGGCCTTTTTTTCCGTGGTCGCGCTGGCCCGTAAGCTCCTGGAAGGGCGGGCGGGGGCGCGTTCACTTGCACTCGCCTCCGGCGCTCTCTTCGCCACCGGCGCCCTGGTCTATCAGGTGCAGATCTGGCTCGACACCGACGCCCTGCTGCTCGCCGGCGTCTGCCTCGCGCTCGCCGGCATGTCCGGCGGGCTCGCCGCCAGCGCGCGCGAGAGCCGGTTGCGCGGGTATCTGGCGATGCACGCCGGGCTCGCGCTGGCCTTCTTCGGCAAGAATCTCGCCGCCTGGCTGGTGCCCGTGCTGGCGTTCCTGTGCTTCATCGCCTGGGAGCGCCGCTGGCGCGAGCTGCTGCGCTGGGAATTCTGGCTTGGCGCGCTCCTGCCCCTGGCCTGCATCAGCGCCTGGGTGCTGAGCGTCGCCGCGCGGCCCGACGGTGCGCAGGCGCTGCGCATCCTGTTCTGGAACAACCTGGTGGGCCGGGTCCTGCCGGTCGCGGCCGAAGCCCGCTACAACTATGCCGGTGGCCACCCGAACTGGCCCGGCCGGTACTTCGTCGAACTGCCGCTCTACCTGCTGCCGTGGACGGCACTCGCGCTGTATGCACTGCGGGCGGCGTGGCGCGGTGCGCGCGAGCCCGGAGCGCATCGCGCGGCCTGGCGCTTCGCGCTCTGCGCCGCGCTGCCCGGTCTCCTGCTGCTGTCCTTCGCCGCCACCGGGCGCAGCATCTACGCCGCGCCGTGCATGATCGGCTTCGTGCTGCTGATCGCGCTGTGGATGGCCGAAGCGTCTGCGGAGGCGGGCGCCGCGCCCGCACGCCGCGCAGTCTCGATCACGGCAGCGCTCGTGGCACTCCTGGCGCTGGTGGTTCTGGCCGCGACGCTCGCGCTCCAATCCACCGTGGCGCGGACTTCGTGGCTGCAGTTCCTGCTCAGCGCGATCGCCGCCGTGGCCGTCGCCGTCATCGCCGCACGCCTGTGCCTGGCGCGCCCGACGCCCCTGCCCGTTGCAGTGACGCAGCTGGCTGCGGCCTGGTGCCTGCTGTTCTCGGTGGGTGTCCTGAGCCTGTTTGCCGCGGTGAATCGCACGCAGGACATCGAGGCGCTGGCCACTCGGGTCGCCGAGGCCGCCGGCCCGGGACCGCTGCTGTTATGGAATCCGGACGAGACCACGCTCGCCTGGGCGCAGCTGTACCTGCCCGCGGAGCGCTGGACGGCCCTCGATGCCGCGGATGCCGGCGCCGCGGCCCTGCTGCAGCAGCGGCTCCGGGGCGAACCCCGCACCAGCCTCGTGAGCATGATCCTGGGCCGGGGCTGGTCGCGCCGGGAATGGCTCGCCTATCTGCGCGGGGACGCCAGGGCCGCGGCGCGAGCGAATGCCCTGCCATCCACCGAACCCGCTCTCACGGCGGCAGGTCTGGTGAATACCGCGCGGGTCGAGCGGCCCGGGGGCCGGGGCTATCTGTTGTGGTCCTTGCCGGATGCGGCGTCGCCGGCGCGGTAAGGGAGCGCTCAAGGTGGCGTCTGCAGCGCGTCGCGCAGCGGTTTCGGCAGCTGCAGTTCCCCGGCGGCATACTTGCGATCGAACAGATCGCCCTCTCCCGGCTCGGGATCGGCGTGCCCCAACGGGCAGGCAAATCCCGCGATAATCAGCCAGAACGCTATCACGCAGCGCCCGCTGCGGAGCGTGAAAACCCCGGTACTGGAATCGAAGTCGTAATGTTTTCCGAGCGGTTGATGCGACCACGGAAATTCCGGCCGCGTCGGCGTAGCGAGGTAGGGCGAGTTCGGCGCGGAGCCCATGCTCGAGTTTCGCCGGCGCTCGCGCGAGGAATTCCCGATCGAGGCCGCGGCCGCAGCGCTGAGTTCGCTGTTCCAGTCCACACTCGGGATGGCGGCCGCAGCCTTCGCCGGCGCCAGGAGCTCGGCCCTGCGGGCCGCCGCGGCGCCTGGCGGGCCTTCATTTCCCGCTCGCAAGTCTGCTGCCGTTTTCCCGCGCGGGCGCCTCTCCGCCGGATGTGCAGTCCCGCTTTGCGCCAGCCAGACGATCACCGGGTGCGACGCTTCAATCGGTGGCGGTTCCCGCGGCGTGCCGGTGGTGATGAGCAGCCCAACGAGCAGATGCAGTCCGACGACGGCAAGCAGCGCGTACAGTCGCGCCCGGCGCGTGGCGGTGGCCCATCGCATTCCGCGCCCTCTCTCGGTAAGTCCGGGTCTTTCAAAGGCTGCTATGGTTTCGAGTCTGCGACCCCGTCAGCTCTGCGAAGTTCCCACCCGCCGGATCCACCGAGGGCAAAGAAAGGGGCGCGCAGCATGGCCTCGCACGGCTGGTCAAGCTGGCGTTTCAGGCGCAGGATCGCGTCCTGGCACAGCTGAATTCGGGGGTCTCCAATGCAGCAGCGACTCGCAGTCATCGCAGCGTCGGTCTTGGGGCTGGCGATCGGCGCCCAGGCGCTCGCCGCGACGCCGGAGGCCAGGGCCGACGCGCTGGTCGACGATTTCGTCTACGGGAGTCTCGCGCTCGCTCCGGCCACGGCGACCTTCGCCGGCTACCACGTGCACAAGGGTGTGCGCCTGGACGGCCGCTGGGATGACTACAGCAAGACCGGCGTCGCCCGCATGCGCAGCTTCAATCTCGGCCTTTCGCAGCGGCTGGACTCGCTCCAGGGCGGCGCGATGGACGCCGAACGCCAGGCCGATCTCGATATCGTGCGCGACTCGGTCGGCCTGAACCTGCTGGACTTCGATCGCATCCAGAATTACCGCCACAACCCGACCTTCTACGTCGAGCTGATCGGCAACGGGCTCTACAACCTCTACGTCCTCAACTCCGCCCCCGAGGCGCAGCGCTTCGGCTACATCATCGAGCGCCTGCAGCGCCTGCCACTGCTGGTCACGCAGGCCAGGGCCAATCTCATCGACGCGCCCGAAGTGTGGAACCGCGTCGCGCGCGAAGAGAACGACGGCAACATCGAGCTCATCGACAAGACGCTGCGCGCAGCGACGCCGGCCGCGCTCCGCGACGCCTACAGCGCCGCCGCCGCGCCGGCGCTGAAATCGCTCCGCGATTTCAACAGTTATCTCGCCACCACGCTCTCGAAGAAGACCAGTGACTGGCGGCTCGGTGCCGAGAACTACCGCCAGAAATGCGGTTTCTACCTGCACACCGGCAAGAGCCCGGCCGAGTTGCTGGCGGTGGCCGAACACGATCTGGCCGCGACGCGCGCCGAGATGGCCAAGGTTGCGGCGCCGCGCTCGGTGGAGGAGGCCCTGGCCGAGGTGGCCAGCGAGCACGCGACTCCCGCGACCTACATGGATGAGGTGCGTCAGACCCTCGCGCAGTCCACCGCCTTCGTGAGACAGAAGGATCTGCTCACGCTCGCCGACAACAGCAACCTCGCGGTGATCGACACGCCGGTGTTCATGCGCGGCATCTACGCGGTCGGGGGCTTCAACGCCGCTCCGGCGCTCGAGCCGCAGCTGGGCGCCTACTACTGGGTGACGCCGATCCCGGGCGACTGGCCGCAGGCGCGCATCGATTCGAAGCTGCGCGAGTACAACCACTACACCCTGCATCAGCTCACGGTGCACGAGGCCATGCCCGGCCACTACGTGCAGGCCGAATATGCCAATCGCGTCCAGCCGCTGGCGCGCCGCGTATTGCGCAATATATGGGGCAACAACGCCTACATCGAGGGTTGGGCCGTGTACGCGCAGCAGATGATGACCGACGAGGGCTATCTGGACAAAGACCCGAAGATGCGCCTCGCGCTGCTGAAGCAGGTGCTGCGTGGCGAGGCGAACACGATCCTGGACGTCCGTCTGCAGACCATGGGCATGACGGACAGCCAGGCGCTCGACCTGATGATCAAGCAGACCTACCAGGAGCGCGAGGAGGCCACCGCGAAGCTGCAGCGTGCGCAGCTCTCTTCCTGCCAGCTCGCCGTGTACTACGCCGGCTCGCAGGGCTGGAACGAGGTGCGCGCGCATTTCCACGCGCGCCACCCGCAGGATTTCTCATTGAAGAAATTCCACGAAGCGGCGCTGAACGAAGGCGCCGTGCCGCTGGCGACGCTGGATCGTCTGCTGCATTAGGCTCGATCGCCGTGGGCTGAGGCCATCATGACCCGGGTTGAAATCACCAAGCTGACCGCCCACCAGGACGCGCGCGGCGTGCTCTTTGAGCCGCTTGAATCACCACGGCTGGCCGGCTGGAAGAACGTGCATGCCGTGATCACCGAACCGGGAGCCGTGCGCGGCAACCATAAGCATCTGCGCGGCACGGAGGTGACCGCGGTCGTCGGCCCTGCGCTGGTGCGCTACTGCGAGGATGGCCAGACCTGCGATGCCGCGGTACCGGACGGCGAGGTGTGGCGCTTCGAATTTCCGCCCGGCGTCGCGCACGCGTTCCGCAACACGGGGGAGCGCCCGTTCCTGCTGGTGTCATTCAATACGGAGCTGCACGATCCGGCGGCGCCGGATGCGGAGCGGGTGGAATTGATCTAGCAGGCGAGCACGCCGGGCGGGGTCGTGGCCAGCCGCCCGTTGCCCGCCCTGTGTTACTCGCCTTCGGACTCGTGTCCTGACTCGCGTTCCGAATGGCCGCCACGCCAGAGCCATGTTGCTCTAGCCCACACCTGGTCTGCGACAAGCCTGCCCATCGTCCGGCCCACCAGATCGGCCGCTTCGAAATGGATTCCTCCATATCTTCGCGAAATGCCGGCCTGCTCTGCCGCTTCCGTGAAGGTCTTCCAGGCGAGTGTGACGGGCTTCGCCGGCGTGTAACCGGGTTCGATTTTCGAGCCGCCCACCGCAAAGCTCACGGATCCGCCGAAGGCATCGCTGTGCGTGAAGAGCTTCAGGATTTCGGCGCCGGCCGCGCTGAACGTGCTGTGCCCCGAAATGTATTCCGGAAATGGCGGGGTCGGAAACGTGCTGGGCTGATAGGGAATCCAGGAACTGCCGTCCATTGCGACAGTGCCCTTGAACGGTCCACCCCACGCCTGAATCTGCTGCCCCTGAAAAAGGAATCCAACCGCGGTCGCAGGACGCACCGAATCAAATGCCCGCTTGGCGTCCCAGGCCACGATACCGCCGTCGAAGATGGCGTTGGTCATGGCAAAGAAAAGTTTCACATCATCATCGAGCTTGTCTTCGTCCCGCGCAGAGACAAATTGCGCAAATAGGTCCCAATGACCGGGAGGCAGCTCCGAGTGCGGACCATCGGCCCAGTATTCCGCGATCATTTTCTGCTCGTCCGTGAGATTGGCGCTGATCGTGATCAGGTCCTGGGCCTGCTGCACGAAAGTGGCTGAGCCAAAGCGCGCGGGACCCGACTGGGCGATCAGAGACCGGAACTGATCATCCGAAGTCAGCGCAAACGGAATCACCCGGTTCCATTGTGCGCCTATGAACTTCGGCGTGACGAAGGTTCCGCTCGCATCGAAATAACTCAGAGGCTGCCAAT
>DASWFL010000018.1:0-14425 GCA_036394255.1 Steroidobacteraceae bacterium | reverse complement strand
TGGCTGCTGAACGATATACGAGTGACCGCCCAGCAGCGCCAACTCCCTGGCGATGCCCTCTGGAGACAGCACGAAATCTACGCATCCCGTCGCAATGGCGCTTTGCGGCATGCCAGCGTGTTGCGACGATTTCTCATCCTGGGCAAAGATGATCCCGCCCTCGTCCTTGATCGCCTGAATGCCGAAAGCGCCATCGGAACCACTCCCAGACAGAATCACGCCTATGGCGCTGGATTTCCGGTCGATTGCCAGCGAACGCAAGAAAGCGTCAATGGGGTGATGCAGTCCGCCGGCCTCCAAACGCGGACTCAGCCGTAGTAAACGCTGCGAAACTGTGATGCTTTTATCCGCGGGAAGGACAAACACGATGTTCGGTTTCAGAACGTCCCCGTCCGCTGCCTCTCGCACCCGCATCCGTGTTTTGGCGGACAGAATCTTGGGCAGGACGCTCGCATGACGTGGATCAAGGTGTTGGACGAACACGAAGGCAAAACCAGTGTCTGGAGGCAGATGGTTTAGTAATTGTGTGAAGGCTTCCAGGCCGCCTGCCGAAGCGCCCACACCCACGATAGGAACCGAAGCAATCTTGCCGGATTCGTCTGAAACCTCTGTCGCAGTTGTCTCAGGCTCCGATGTTCCAGTTGTTTTGGCAATTGGAACGTCGAGCTTGGCTCTCGAAGTGTGCGTCTTCTGCCCTATCACGCCTGACTCCCTCTGGGGCGTCGCCACGGAAGGATCCATAAATAACCGGGATTTACGTTTCGACCGCCCGGATGGGCACACTTATACACCCGAGGCCCTTTCGAGTGAACCAAATTGCTCTTGGTCGCATGATCTTCCAGCTCGGGAGACCGTCAGCCCAGTTGGCGCTGACATGCAACCGACTGGAGCTCCCCGTTCCGAGGCAGTTCTCGGACACCACTCCACCCTTGAGCCCTTTCTTCGCCCGGCGGCTTCGTCGCACTCATCGCGCGCGTCGGCCTCTTGGGACCGGCAGTGCCCAGATCCGCAGGAGCATCCTGCCGAACAGTTGTCGGGTCAGATGGCTCTCCGCCAATAGGAATCCGCAGTACCGCGCAGGCTTAACCATGCGCCCGTCAGTGTTGACGAGGCGTTGCTGCACACCGCTCACCGACCCAACTGTCGATGCCCTTCGGCAGCACCAGCCGCCGCCAGAGGTTGCCCAGGTTGTACGCCGGTACGCTCAATCGCAGCCGCACTTCGTTGGCCCGAAATCGGCAACACGACAGCCGTGTCCAATGTGCCGCTTGTTTGCCCTCTTTGATCCACTGTTCGGCGGTGCCCCGCCCGTTGTAGAACCCCATCACTGCGCGACTCGGTAGACAGAGATTCGTCACGATGATGCCGATGCACAGGAAAAGCTCGCCGGTATGGTGCTCGACTTTCGCCACGATGCGGCGCGGCTGCCGCCAACATCCCACTTGATACGAGAAGCTCTTGTACCAGACCAGCGGCTTGTGGCTTGGCTGTCCCGGAGGTCGGCATAGCAACTCAGCGATCTCCCACTCCAGATTCTCGTTGGCCGGCATGCGGATGGCGTACGCCACGCCGCGCCCTCAGAGAGACTGCCGCCTAGTGTTCGACAAGCAATATAGGGAGCGTGTGAAGGCGAGCGGGACGTGAGAAAGACTCACGCCCCGTTTGCCACGACCAAAGAGAGCGGTCACCGCATTCTTGACTGGGTGCGCGCGAGGCAATTGATGACCCGCAGCTAGCGGTCACGAACGACCGCTCAGTGGAAGTGAGATCGAATCTATCGTCTCGCGGCCGGCGCAGCTGCCACTGGCGCGACCCTTGTGCCAGCCTGGCGGGACTCGGATCATTTGCGGTGAACTTGCCAGCGCTCCGTTTCGGCCGCTGGCAGACCAGAGCGCTGACCACGCCGCTACCGGCGTGGTCAGCTCGAAGCGGCCCTACTTTTGGGTGGACTCATTCGCCGGCTTGTCGGCCGGTTTGTCACCCATGGCATGGTCGTGCTTCGACCAGTGCTCGCAGTCGCCCTTGTCCATGTCCTCATGCTCGTCGTGGCCATGACGCATCATCTCGTGGCCCATCAATTCGTGTTGCTTCATCATCTCTTCGTGACATTCTGCGATGGGGCGGTCTGAGCGCAGGCAGGCAGCGAGCTGCTCGTGGGCGCCCGCCATTTTTGCGCGCATTTCCTTGGAGGGTGCCGCTCGATCCATATGCGCGGGCTCGGCGGCAAGGCTGGCGCCCGCGGCGGGCAGAAGGGCGATCGCAAAGGCCACGGCAGCGGCCCGGGTCATGCTAAAGCGCCGGATGTTCATCATGGAAATACTCCTGCCGCCACCGGGCGGTCATTGCTGTTGTGCCGAATAGACAGCAAGTCCCGGGATTCGTTCAAACCCGCATCGAATCGTCCTTCCGGCGATCCAGCCTGGCTCTCGCGCGCTGGGCGGGGAGTCGGAGCGGTCGGGCTATGTGCGGGTTTGACCCTCGGCTGCGGTTCACGAACGGGAGCTTTACGGAAGACCAAACGAGCTGCGAGAGCGGAAGTACCGATTTACCCACTACACAACACTACGGCGAAGAAGGCACCGGCGCAATGTGACATTAACGTCATGCCGCTCAGCGGCGAGCGATGGCGGTGACGTACTGGAACGCCTCTGTGGCTTGCCGCTCGTCCGGTGCAGTGGCTTTTCAGACCGCCGCCCCGACTCCCTCAAAAGTTCCCCAACTTCAGATTGCGACGTAACTCATGGCCTTCCTTTTTGGCTCCGACAATCTCGGTAACGACTCCAATTGCCCGACGCGTATCGAAGTAACCAACGCGCGCTATCGGCAATCGGAAACCCTGGATCTCCGCATAGCCCGAGGACTTCAGATGAGCGGCAGCGGCGTCGTAGTCAGCATCATCCAACCAGTACGCCACGTGCTGGACGGCATCACCGTGTCGATCCAGGGACTCCTGGTACATGCTGGCTCCCGATACCGGCTGTATCAGTTCTATCTGCGTGTCGCCCGCGTAGGCGATATGCAGATGGCAGACCCAGTTCCCGGGCTTCCCGAGGTAAGTGCCCTCCGTGTCCTTTGCGGCCAGGTTGTCCATGTGCATGAAGCGGCTGATCCCCATGGTTTCAACAAAAAATTTCTCGGCTGCCGCGATGTCTTTGACGACCCAGGCAACCTGGCAGAACGCTGGAGCAATTATTGGTTTTGTCATCTCTGGACTCCTGAAGTTCGCATGTACCGATGCGGTCCCGCGATGCGGTTGAGCGGGCGTATGCAGACGAATCCAGCGCAACGCGAGTGCAAAATACCGAAGCGTGCAGCCAGCGCGCCAACGATGGGCCGTCACGGCCCCTCGATACTACCGAATGACGCCACGGGCCGCTTCGCTGGCTGTGTATGAACGCCGCGACCGACTGCTGCGGGCCGAAAGCAGCCCCACCTGGCGGGCAGTAGAGGTAATTCTGGGTGACGGTCCTCAGGAAGTGTCTGTGTACGCGCCGTCACTTGCCGACGGTCGATTTGTGGAGCGTGAACCGGGGAAACGCCCGATCGATCGACCAGGGCCCACCGCCGGCCGCCGCAAAATACAGGAACAGGAAACTGTAAAGCGCGTTGAGCTCGCCGCCGTTCAGGATGGGGAAGAAGCCGTTGGGATATTTCACGAGGAAATAGGCCACTGCCATCTCGCCGGAGAGCAGAAAGGCCACCGGCCGCGTGTACAGGCCAAGGGCCAGCAAGGATCCGCCCAACAAATCCATGCAGCCCGCGATGCCCGACAGGGACAGCAACGGCCCGTTCAGCTCCAGGAACTTGGCGTAAGGGTAGTGCAAGAGCTTGGCGGTGCCGTGCTCTAGGTAGAGCAGGCCGGCGATTATGCGCAGCACGCTCAGGAGTGGAGGCGACCATTTGTCGGGAAATGCCGGCCTGATCATGGCTCGATTCCTCGATGGCTAGAAACGGCGTGCGCGTTCCACGGCGACGGCATCGCGAGAACGCCGCACTGGCAGCATGCGTACCAGCACATCGTCACGCCGGTAGTAGTGATGATAGAGCGCTGCGAGGAAATGCAGAGCCACGAAGCTCATGGCAAGGTATGAAAGCTCGATGTGGCCCGGCAGCATGAGCTGATGGACGATCCCCCGCTGCTCCCGACTCATCTCGGCAAGAAAGGGAATGTTCGGCCAGTGGTAAGCACCGAAGAATACGGGCGGCTTCCTGCGCACCGACAGCACAACCCAGCCGGAGACGGGAGCGGCAATCATGAAGAAATACAGCAGCAGGTGTGTGGCCCGCGCGAGCAGACGCGCGGCGCTGTGCATGTCGGGCGGTGGCGGCGGGAACCTGTGCATCAGCCGCCACACCAGGCGCAGCACACTGAAGAGCAGTACGGCCATGCCCAGGGACATGTGCAGGGTATAGGCCAGATCGAAATACAGCAGATCGCCCGAACGAAACTGGCTGAATGAGATCGCCAGAGCGAAATCCACCAGCATGAGTAGCGCGATCAGCCAGTGGAAGGTCATGGCGACCGGGTCGTATCGCGGCAGCGGCGTGCGGTTGGCCATCGTGCCTTTTCCTGGTGGCGCAGCGGCGGCTGGATTTACGGCAGGCGCGTCCAGGTTTCCTGGAAGGTTGAGACGTGGTCCCAGCTGTAAAGTCGATTCGGCCAGATGAGGTAGTGCATCGTTACGATTTGACCGTCCTTCAGGAACCCCGCCCAGCTCGGCAAGGTCCCGTACTCGTACAGGGTTGTGCTGAAAGTGATGGGGATGACGTTATCGAAGTTCTCCTTCGTCGGTGCTGCGCTGACCCAGCCGATGAGTTCGTGCGCGTCCCAGGCCGCCGGGCCCGTCTGCGCCCACTCGATGCCTCGTAGCTGACCGCTGGTGAGATCCACTGAGCTGATCTCGACGATCACGTGGTCCACCGGGTTGGTCCACTTACCCAGGAGCTTGTTCCGGAGGGCGACATCCAGTGGCTGCGCCCTTTTGCTGTAGTCAGGCACCCTGGCGGGAACAGCAGGTTGAGCGACAGCGGGCGCTGCGCTGTAGGCGCCAGTCGCCAGAGCGCAGGGCCAGACGAGGGAGAGCCCCAGCGATAGTACCGACGATCCTGTCTTGATCATGCGAAATCTCCCCCAGGGGACGCAGGCGACGACAACCAGGAGCACACGACCCTCAAATTCAATAACTGCTACGAAGCATAGCAGATCACTGCTAAGCTGTATAGCAGTTCGACACAGACGATTTCTGTGCGTGCTATCAACGAAGGAATGGCGCCTGAGTCTGACGAAGAAGAGCTGGACTCAGCTCCAGCAAAAAACCGACAGGAGCTGCAGCTGCGCCAGCGGCCAGGCCATCAGTGCAAGGCCAAAACCCAGCCCTGCAGCAGCGGCGGGCCAGAAGCTGCGAGCGGGCGCCGCCTCATCGCCTTCGAGTATTGCCTGCATGCGCCAGCGCAAGGTCTCGGCCTTCGCCATGGGCAATACGGTGGTCGGCCGGGGGCTGGAGCGGGCGAGAGCCACCAGCGCGGCGGCGAGGTTGAGAGAGCCCGCACGGGCCGCGGCTTCGCGGTCCGCCGCCGATTCCCGCGTCATCTGGTAGGCCTCCAGCGCTGAGGCTGGCGCCCAGGGCACCAGGTCCCGCAGTACCGAGAGGAGGCACAAGAGCAGGGTATCGCGGCTGCGGATGTGCGCACGCTCATGGTGGAGTGCGGCCAGGAGCTCTGCGTCCCCTAACTGCACCAGCGCTCCGCGCGAGATAAAGACCGTGGGCCGAAATACCCCGGCGACGAAGCATTCCTTGTCCGCGGTGGGAAGCTCCCGGGCGCGAAGCTGCAAAGCCGCCGCCATGCTCGCCAGGCGTTCACAGGGCATGGCCGCCGCACGAAACAGCCGGCCGAGTTCGCGTTGCCGCAGAATCGCCCGCAGCAGGGCATAACCGCCCAACGCCAAACCGGCCGCCGGAGTCACCCACAAGAGCATCACGCCGCGCCAGGTGATGCCAGAGTTCAGGAGATTGGCCGTGAGGGCGGGCCACAGCTCAGTGAGTGCCACCAGTCCGGGCAGGGCGGCGAGGATGGCTGCTGGGATCCAGGCCTGCGGCGTCCGCGGTAGAGTGCGCGCCGCCCGCTCGCCGATGAATGCCGCGAGCAGCGGCATGAGTAACAGCGGCCAGAGATTGCGGAAGGCGCCGCCGAAAAGTGGATAGCCGACAAACGTGCGGAAGGCACTGCCGGCAGCGGGATGGCCCATCAAGTGCAGGGCAGCGCCGTGGATCATGACCTCATGATCCCAGCTTCGTCTTTTTGGCGGCGATCACGCGTTCGAACTCCTGCAGGGTGGCCTCGTCCACCGCCAGCTCGTTCACCAGCTGCGCGATCACCGGCGTGCCGAAATTGCGCTTCAGGGAACCGACCACCGTGGCGATGACCTGGGCGTCGAAATCCTCACGCGTGCGCTTGGCTGCAAAAAAGGTGACCTTGCCCTGCCGGCTCTTGAGGAGATGGCCCTTGGTCGCGAGGTTGTTTAATACTGCCTTCACCGCGGAATAGGACAGCTTGCGTTTGTTGGCAGTCATCGCGCGATGCACGTCGGGAACCGCGACCGCTTGTCCCGCGCGCCAGATCACTTCCATGATCTTCCCTTCGAGCGGGCCGAGGACAACGGCCGCGCCGTTGCGGGAGGTGCGGAATACGTTTGCAGCCATGCGTTCAATCCCAACCTGCTATACAGGATAGCACTTGGCGGCGGCTCATGCCGGCCCACAACTGCCGCCATCGATCGGCCCGGCTGAATCAGCAGGCGGTGTGGTATCGGGGTGGGCAAAGCAGACGACCCTTCGGCGAAATGCGCTTTGTGAGCGAGCCGGGACAGTACCCAGCGATTTGCCGCGCGCGTAGCATGAGCAACTGTCTTCTCCGTGACCCGAGAGGTCTTTGCCGTGTGTTGGCGGGGAATTAACCCATGAATCAAACCAGTCGCCTGATCCGTCCAGGCCGTCAGGACACACCGCGGCGACCAATAGCCCGACCGGCCTCGCGCACGGGGGCGGCAGGGCTGCGATGCCGGTCCCCTGGGTCGAGCGGTTTCTTCAGCTCCTGGTCCGTTCTTATTCCTACAACGGACGCCTCGGTGTCAGCTGCGACAACTGGACCCTGCTGCCGGCGTCGCAACGGCGTTTACAGGCGGATATGGAATACGGGCGGCACAACAAGATCAGAGTCGTCGAGACGGGCTGGACCTGGAAGAACGAGTAAGCGGGCAGCGGTGTAATCGCACTCCCATCCGGCGTCGCGCCGCGCGTCCGGTGCGGAGGTGCCGCGCGCCTCTGATCAGGCCTGCAGGACCGCCGCGCCCGGCTCGGTAGCGAAGCGGGCTTTCGCCCGCCGTACCATCTCGACAAAACGCGGATTGTCACGCAGTGGGTCGAGGTCCGTGTCGGTGTCCAGCCACGTGACCCAGCCGCGCGAGGCTCTCTCGATGATGCCGGACAGCATATCCAGGGCGGCCTGTGTTTCCCGCAGTACGGACAGGGCGCAGACCAGATTGTATTGCAGGTTGAAATTGTCCGGCTCGAGCAGGGTGCCGCGCTCGACCCACTCTTTGGTGCGTTCGACCTCGCCCAGGCAGGCGAGAAGCCCCGCTCCATAGCCCAGTGCCCGGCCGTGGTCGGGTTCTACGGCAATCACTTTCTCGATGCGCGCCAGCGCCCGCCTGGCTGCGGCCTGCGCCCCCTCGCGGTCGCCCTTGGCTTCATAGCACTGGGGCACAAAGCTCGCGGCCGCGAACTCCGTGTCCACGACCGCCGCCGCCTTTTCAAAATAACGGATCGCCTCGTCGAAGCGGTGCAATGCCATGGAACAACGGCCGGCAATGCGATTGCCTTCATAGGAGTCCGGATCGAGCAGCAGGGCCTCCTGGCACGCACGCAGGCCGAGCTCATAATGTCCCTGCGCATTGTGCGCGGCGCCCAGTGCGGCGTGCGCATCCGGCAGCGCCGGATCGAGCTTCATCGCCTGGTTGGCGGCCTTGAGGCCATCCTCGGTGAGCGCGCCGCGCTGATACATATCGTGCTGGGTGATCGCCATCGTCGCCCACGGCGCGGCGTAGGAGCGGTCGAGGTCAACGGCACGCTCGCACAGGCGGATGATCAGCTCCTGGTGCCGCTCATTGCCCATGACGCTGAACTGGCGGGCCATCAGATAGAACTTGTAAGCCTTGACGTTGGTCGTGGCCCGCTGTTCCAGCGCGCGTTTTTCCTCCGGCAGCAGGGTGAGCTTGAGCGCGGCCACGATGGCCTTTGAAATCTCGTCCTGCAGGGCAAAGATATCGTTCAGGTTGCGGTCGTAACGCTCGCCCCAGACCTGGGCGTCGTTCTGGGCGTTCACCAGCTGCGCCGTGATGCGCACCCGCTCGCCCGCCTTGCGGACGCTGCCGGCGAGCACGTAGGCGGCATTGGTGCGCCGGCCGATCTCGCTGACGCCGCCCTTGGCCCCCTTGAAGGAAAAGGCCATGTTGCGCGACACGACCGACAGGGCCGATACCTTGCCCAGGTCGGTGATGATGTCTTCGGTGATCCCGTCCGAGAAATATTCCTGTTCCGGATCCCCGCTCATGTTGGCAAAGGGCAGGACACAGATGCTGACCCCGGAGTTCTTTGCCCGGCTCTCGGATGCGGCCACTGCCGGTTTCTTCTGCGTGCCGAGCTTGGCCTCGAGTGCCTTGCACAGGCCGCGGAACGCGGCGCCCTGGGCATCTCCGGCCCAGTGATCGAAATCCGTGGTGTGGACGGCGCGAAAATCGATCGGCAACCTGGCGCCCAGGAACCGGACCGGGAAGAGTATGCCGCGATCGGCAGCGTCCCGGGCCTCGCCGCGAACCCAGCGCGAATCGACCGACTGGGGTGTCCAGACCACGACCAGCGACCGGGCGGCCTCCAGTTCGCGGGTAATCTGCGAGTCAAATTCCTCACCCGGCGAGATCTCCGGATCCCACCAGACGGACCAGCCTTCGGCCTCGAGCAAAGCGACGAGCGGTGCGACCAGCGCCTTGTCCTGGCGCGAGTAGGAAACAAAGATGTCGGCCAAATAACCTCCCCCGGCTGCGAATTGACCTTAGCATAAACGCCCAACTCCATGGGTCCGGGGCAGGGCGGCAGGTGCCGCCGGCACGCCGATCCAACGCTGCGCCTCGCCACAGTCATCCGGTGATGATCGCAATCGCGATGCAGCGGACGGAGTGCGCCCTGACGCCTGTCATGCACTCGCGGTGGAACATCCGAACCGGCAGACAGCGCGGCCTCAGCCGATCCTTGCGCCCGTCGGCGGCCGGATTGAAGGGGCCATACCAGCCCTTGTCGATCCTGCGATAAGTCAAATCCAAACAGCCGTTGACTGCGTCCCGGGCGCGCCAATGGGGCTCGCAAGTGAACGAGACCTGCATCGCAACGTTAAGTATTGCCGCTCGCCAGCTGCGGCCCAAATGCTCCATATTTCAGCGAGGTGGACGAGTCAGGGCGCGTAGCGCATGAGCGTCCATGCGACGGAATCAGGTCCCTAGCCTTCAGGCGGACATGACTGAAATTGCTGAGCAACGGAATCGCTCGGAAGCCGTGCCGGGCTGGGTCGACAAACTCTACATTGGGCTCGTCGTCTACGCACTCGCGTGCGCCGTGTGGCTGTTGGCGGGACTCGGCAGCGAGGGGGTAAGACATTACGTAGGGCTGCTCGCCGACTCACCGGCCTGTCTCACCGCGGTGATCATTACGGTGACGGCAGCGCGCCGGCAGCTGCCGGGCGCGGTGTGCACGGCCTGGCGCTTCCTGTCGCTCGCGCTGGGCATTTATCTCGTCGCCACGCTCATTTGCGTCTACTCCTGGCTGCATGGCCGTGATCCCTTTCCGGGCATCGCCGATTACTTCTATCTCGGCTTCTATCCCGCGCTGTTTTTCGCCGCGCTGTTCCTGATCCGGGCCGCGGCGGTCAGGGTTCTCTGGGCACAGCTCGCGCTGGACGCCACGATACTCGTGATCGGCTTCGGCGCATTTTTCTGGTTCCTGGTCATTCGCCCGGCCGCTTCGGCAACGCACACCGACGTCGTCAAGGATGCGTTGAGCCAGACCTATCTGGCGCTCAATTGCATCATGCTGCTCACCCTGGGCGTGCTGCTCGTGGCGGGCGGCAGCCGCAGCGGGCGGCGCGTGCCCCTGCTGCTGCTGGGCGGGTTCGCCATGATGTCGCTGGGCGACATCCTCTGGTCGGTCGCCAAGGTCGTGGGCAACTACCTGCCCGGCAACTTCCAGGACGTGCTGTACGTCGCCTGCTATGTGCCGTTTGTAGCTGCCGCGCGCGAACAGATTCGTGCAGGCGCGTCGACAGTCCGGACGGCGCCTCGTGATTCCGACGCCCTGGCGCAGGCGCTGCCTTACGCGGCGATCCTGGCGGCGTTTCTGGTGCTCGTATACTTCTCGCGGCGTGACATCGGGAGTTCGACCACGACAATCACGATCGTCGTGTTCTCGCTCACCCTGCTGATGATGGTGCGCCAGGCATTGGTCCTGCGCGATGAGGCGTCGACACGCGAGCGACGCGCGGCCCGCCTGGTCGAGGAGCGCTACGCCTCACTCATCGCCAACGCCTCGGACGTCATCATGGTGGTGGCGGCGGATGGCGCCCTGCGATTCGCTTCGCCCGCCTCCGAGCGTACGCTGGGACTCAAGCCGGAGAACGTCGCCGGGAAGAACCTGCTCGATTTGTGGGCGGGCGAGGACGGCGATCGTCTGCACGCCTTCCTCGCCGAGATTGCCGCGAGCCATGGCGTGACCGTCGGGCCGGTCGAGCTGCGCATCACTCACGGTTCCGATCATTACGTGCTCGAAATCGTCGGCAGCAACCTGACGGACGATCCGGCCGTGCAGGGCCTGGCACTCAATTTCCGCGACATCAGCGAGCGCAAGGCGCTCGAAGAGCAGTTGCGGCAGCTGGCCTTTCACGACCCGCTCACGCTCCTGGCGAACCGCAACCTGTTTCGGGACCGCGTCCATCACGCCGTGGCGTTGGCGCAGCGGGGCGCTCATCACGTGACGGTGATGTTCCTCGACCTCGACAACTTCAAGACCATCAACGACTCGCTCGGCCACGACACCGGCGATCGGCTGCTGCAGGCGGTGGCGCAGCGCCTCATCAAGACGACGCGCTCCACCGATACGGTGGCGCGGCTGGGCGGGGACGAGTTCGCCATCCTGCTCGAGGGAATCGTGGCGATGCAGGAAGTGGAGCGCATGGCCGCTTCCCTGATCGAGGAACTGGACCAGCCATTCTCGCTCGGCGCGAACGAAGTGCGCGTGTCCGCCAGTATCGGCGTGGCATTCTCGACGCCGAGTGCCGGTGCCGAGGCGCTGCTCACCGAGGCGGACATCGCGATGTATCACGCCAAGGCCGCCGGCAAGAATCGCTACCTGATCTTCCAGCCCCAGATGCAGGAGTCGCGCCACGAACGACTGCGCCTGGAGTCGGACATCAGCCGCGCGCTCGCGGAACATGAGTTGTTCCTGGAGTACCAGCCGATCGTGGATCTCGGCACCCGCAGCCTCCTCGGCGTGGAGGCGCTGGTGCGCTGGCGGCACCCGGACCTCGGCATACTGATGCCCGGCCAGTTCATCCATATCGCCGAGGAATGCGGCCAGATCGTCAAGCTCGGTCGCTGGGTGCTCATGCAGGCCTGCCAGGCGCTGCGCTCCTGGCGCGGCACCGTTGCAGGCGGTGCCGGCCTGCGCGTCGCCGTCAACATCTCCAGCCGTCATTTGCAGCACGGGGATCTGGTGCAGGACGTCGCGCGGGCGCTGGAGGCATCCGGCCTTGAACCAGGGAATCTGGTCATCGAGTTGACTGAAAGCACGATCATGCACAACACGGATGCGAACCTGGAGCGGCTGCGCCAGCTCAAGGCGCTCGGTGTCCGGCTTGCGATCGACGATTTCGGGACGGGCTACTCTTCCCTGTCCTACCTGCACCGCTTTCCGATCGACATCCTGAAAATCGATCGCTCCTTCGTGAGCCGCCTGACCAATACCGACAACGGCCCGGAACTGGCGCGCGCCGTCATCACGCTGGGAGAGACGCTGGGACTCGATACCGTGGCCGAGGGCATCGAGCTCGAGCCGCAGGTTCCGGCACTGCTCGCTCTGGGCTGTGTCGCAGGGCAGGGCTACCTGTTCGCGAAGGCCGGGTCACTCGAGCAGCTGTCCAAGAGCATTTTCGTCGCCAGGCGCAATGCCCTGTGGACGGAAAAGGCCGCCAGCGAGTCGTTGTCGGCGTCCGGCCGCTACGCGGCGCTCCGGACGGCCGGAGGGAGTTTCGCCGGGGCGGCCTAGAGCCGCGTGTACGTGGATGAGGCGCGGGTGGTAACCTGCTCTCGTGACGATTCATGCCGACCCCAAGCGCTGGACAGCGGTGGCCCAGGTATCCATGCCGGTCTCCCAGTCCCGCTCCTTCAGTACTCTTTTCCTGATCGAGATGTGGGAGCGCTTCGGCTTCTACGGCATGCAGGTGCTGATGGTCACCTACATGATGAAGAAGCTCGGCTTCATCGACACCCGGGCCAATCTGGTCTGGGGCGCAGCATCGGCCCTGATCTACGCCACCCCGGCGGTCGGCGGCTGGATTGGCGACAAGCTGATCGGCACGCGCCGCACGATGGTGATCGGCGCGGTGGTGCTCGCCTTTGGGTACACGATGCTGTGGCTGCCCTCCGACAGCGAATACTTCCTGTACGTCGCGCTGGGCGTGATCGTCGTGGGCAATGGCCTGTTCAAGGCCAACTCGGGCAACCTGGTGCGCAAGATCTACGAGGGCGACGATACCAAGATCGACAGCGCCTTCACCATGTACTACATGGCCGTGAACATCGGCTCGATGATCTCGATGACGCTGACCCCGTGGATCCGCGACTACGTCGGTGCGCACTACAATGACTCGGCCGGCTGGCACACCGCGTTCGGAGTGTGCTCGATCGGCCTGCTGCTGGGCCTGAGCAACTACGCCCTGATGAGCCGCGCACTGGCGCATCTGGGCTCGCCCGCGGATGAGCAGCCGGCCAGGCCAAAGCGCCTGGCCGCGGTGCTGGCGGGCAGCATCGGCATGGTGCTGGTCTCGGTGTTAATCCTGCAGAGCGAGACGGTCGCGCGAGTCTGCGTCTACACCGCCGGTGCGGTGATTCTGGGGATATTCCTGTACCTGATCCGCGCCAGCCATCGCGATGAGCGCGCCGGCCTGATCGCCGCGCTGGTGCTGGTGGTGCAGACTATCTTTTTCTTCATTTTCTACCAGCAGATGTCCACGTCGCTGAACCTGTTCGCGCAGAAGAACGTCGACCTCAATTTCAATCTCTTCGGCTGGCACCTGTTTACCTGGATACCGGAGCAGTACCAGAACCTGAATTCGATCTGGATCGTCCTGCTGAGTCCGGTGCTGGTACTGATCTACAACTCGCTCGGGCGGCTGCGCCGCGATCCCTCGATCGCCGTCAAGTTTGCCTGGGGCTTCGCCGCCGTGGCCATCGGATTCTTCATCTACGGCGTCGGCGCGAAGTGGGCGGTGAACGGGCAGGTGTCCTCCTGGATCATGGTTTGGGGCTACGGCCTGTACTCGCTGGGCGAACTGCTGGTCAGTGGCCTGGGCCTGGCCATGGTTGCCCGCTACGTGCCCGCTCGAATGAGCGGCTTCATGATGGGGGCCTACTTCCTCGCCTCGGGCCTGTCCCAGTATCTGGGCAGCGTGGTGGCGAACTTCGCGCATATCCCGGCGAACATCGCCAGCCCGGACGCATCGCTGGCCATCTACACCAGTCTGTTCAACAGGCTGGGCTTCGTCGGGATCGCCTGCACCGTGGTCGCGATCGGCATGCTGCCGCTGATGAAAAGGCTATCGGTCAGCCACGCCGGCGTCACCGATCAGCGCTCCGGCGAGTCTGCCAACAGCTGAACGAGCTCGCGCTTCCATACGGCGGCTATCGTATGGGTGCCGTGCCCGCGCGTCTGCGGTCCCATCGGAATCAGCACCGCGCGGCCCTGCTTCACGCGCCTGATTTCGCGCTCAAGGATGCCAAGCTCCGGCGGGTTGATCAGATCATCGGCCGAGTTGATGGCCAGGAGCGGTGCACGGATGCTCTCCAGCCCGGGTCCGGGGTCGTAGTCGTGTGAGGCCTCGATCTGGTAGAGCGTGTCGTTGGCATCGTCGGTCTTGAGGTCCGTGGCCACCGCGGCGTCCAGCACGGCATCGCTGGTGGACCGGTCGGGCATCTGCTGCCAGCGCAGCAGCGAATTGCTCCCCATGAAGAAGTAGATCTCCTCGGCCGTGCGCAGGCTGGGCGGCTGGCGGGTGTATTCGCCACCGTGCCATTCCGGATCGTTACGGATCGCATCGCTGACGGTGC
>DASWFL010000017.1:0-10177 GCA_036394255.1 Steroidobacteraceae bacterium | reverse complement strand
CGAGTAAATCGCGCAGGGCAGTGGCCAGCAGGTGCGCATCGCCGGCCCGATCCGGCCGGTGGGGGAGGATCGCGATGGGCGGCGCTTCCAGGAGTTGCTCCAGCGTGGCGCAATTTTCCTCCAGTGCCGCGAAATCAGGATCGATCTGGCTGCCGAACCAGCCCGCGTAGCGACAACCCGATTCCCGGATCGCCGCGCGCGTGAGGCGCGCGTGATTCAGGCAGCCGAGTTTCAAGCCCACCACCAGGAGCACCGGTACGTCGAGCGCCCGCGCGACGTCGGCCATCGATTCGCTGGCGCTGATCGGGGCGTGCCAGCCGCCGGCGCCTTCGATCAGGAACAGCTCAAGGTCCGCGGCGAGCCGGCCCGCCGCGGCGGTGATCACTCTTATATCTATGTGCCGGTTCGCCCGCTGGGCCGCGATATGCGGGGATACGGCATCGGCCAGGCAGTACGGATTCAGCCATTCATAGGGCATGTTCTGGCCGGTAACATCTGCGATTATGGAGGCATCTGCGTTGATCAGGCGCCCATCGCGCCAATCTGCGCCAGCCGCCACGGGCTTCATGCCCGCGACCCGCAGGCCGGCGGCGCGGCCGGCGGCCAGTAGCCCGGCGGTGATGCGCGTCTTGCCGACCCCCGTGTCGGTGCCCGCGATGAAATAGGAGGCCGGCGCGCTGCGGGGCTTTGGAGGACGGTGGGTCGCCATGGCGCGGTGCTGCGCTGACCGATCAGCGCGGGTGCCGGCGAACGGCACTGATGGAAATGGCAGTCTCGCGGCCGGCGGGGGCAGGCTGTGCCGGGACCGATTGCGCCTGGCCCGCGAAGGCCGCACCGCAGATGATTTCCCAGCTGGCCGGCAGGCCCCCGGCCTCGCGCAGCGATTCATAGGCGCTGACCATGGCCTGCAGGCGATGACGGCCGGTGAGGCTGCGCCGCCGGTCCGCGGCCGCATGACTCGCGCCGATCGCACGCAGCTCCTTCATCAGGGCGTAGACGTCGGCGTAGTGGCGGACCTGCACTTCCCGGTCCATCACCGGCTCGGTCAGTCCGGCCTTCATGAGCGCCCCGCCCAACTGCGGCATGTCGGTGAAGGCACTGACGTGCGAGCCGGCGTCCACGCTCGCCCAGGCGCTGCGCAGCTCCTGCAGCGTGGCGGGGCCGAAGCTGCTGAACAGGAGCAAGCCGCCCGGGCGCAGCACGCGCTGCAGCTCCTGGAACAGCGCCGCGGGCGAGGCGCACCACTGCAGCATCAGATTGCAGTACACGAGATCGACCGACTGCGCTGCGAAAGGCATGGCGCAGCCATCGGCGCAGAGGCAATCGTAGCGGCGCCAGAAGCGCTGCCGGCGGCGCGCCTCCTGCATCATGGCGTAGACCGGATCGAGTGCGATCACGTGCGCGCGCGGGTAGCGGGCGCGCAGCGCGGCCGCGCCGCGTCCGGTACCGGCGCCCAGATCGACGATCACCCGCGGCTCGAGCGGAAAGTACTGCAGGCGCCCGAGCAACTCCGCACCGACGGCGGCTTGCAGTTGCGCAGCGCCGTGGTATTGCGCGCTCGCGCGGCCGAAGGCGCGCAGCACCGCGGCGCGATCGAGACGGAATTCCCCTGCCATTGTCACGACGGCCGGCTGCGCGCGCCGCTCACGGCGTGGGCCCCGGCACGCAGGCCGCGCCCAGGAAGGCGCGCAGCTGCGGCAACAGGCGTTCGGGGTGCGAGAGGAAGGCGGCGTGTGCGGCGCGCGGGACTTCCAGGAACTGCGCCTGCGGCAGCATCTTGGCCAGTGCCGCACTCGCCGCCGGTGCCGTCACCCGATCGTACTGGCCGGCAATCACCAGCGCCGGGATGTGGATCGAGGCCAGCTGCGTGCGCAGATCCGTGCTGGCCAGCATCGCCAGCCCGGCCTGCAGCGCCGGCGCCTGGGCCTCGCCGTGCGCCAGCAGCATGCCGCGCAGCGCCGCGTGCACCGCGGCGGCGTCGCGGCTGCCCCGCACCTGCAGTTCCAGGAAATCACTGATCGCGCCCCGGTAATCCTCGGCCAGGCGCGCGCGCATCTGCTCGAGCGTTGCGCTGCTCGCGCCGTGCGGCCAATCATCGCTGCGCAGGAATTTCGGCGTGGTGCCGATCAGCACCAGCCGCTCGATGCGATCGGGGACGCGGACCGCGGCGCGCAGGGCGAGCTGCCCACCGAGCGACCAGGCGATGAGCGTCGCTCGCGGCGGCATCGCGTCCAGAAGTCGCGCGACCGTCTGCTCGGCCAGCAGCTCCGCGTCGGGCGTTGCGGCGCCGCCCTCCCAGGGGCTGCGACCGTGGCCGGGCAGATCGATCGCCGTGGTGCGCCACTGTTCGGCCAGCGCAGCACGCAGGGCGTCGAAGACCCGCAGGTTCGACGCCCAGCCATGCCAGAACACCAGCGGCGCACCGCGCCCGCTGCTCTCGGAATAAAGGGGCATGGGCCCTGCGCTCGCGCTCGCCACCAGGCCGGAGTTCATGCCGGCGGCTCGCCCTGCCAGGCGCGCTCCAGCGCGAGCAGCAGCTCATCGACATCGGCCGCGCTGTGCGCCGCGGAAAGCGTCAGGCGCAGGCGCGCTCCGCCCGCCGGTACGGTCGGCGGGCGGATCGGCGTGACCCAGAATCCAAGCTCGTACAGGGCGTGGCTCAGGCGCAGGGCCCGTGCGGCATCGCCGACCATGAGCGGCTGGATCGCGCTGCGCGAGTCCGTCACCGGCAGCCGCAGGGCCATCGCACCGGCGCGAAATTGCCCGACCCGCGCCTGCAGCTGTTCGCGCCGCCAGCTCTCGCGCTGCGCGACCCGCAGCGCCGCGCTCGCCGCCGCGGCGACCCCCGGAGGCAGGGCGGTGGTGTAGGTGCAGGTGCGGGCGCGCTGCAGGAGAAATTCGATCACCTCTCCGGCGCCCGCGACGAAGGCGCCGAAGCAGCCGAAGGCCTTGCCCAGCGTGCCGACCAGGAGCGGTGCCGCACGCGCATCCAGGCCGGCGAGTTCGAGCGAGCCGCGTCCGCTGGGCCCGAGTACGCCCAGGCCGTGCGCGTCGTCGACCAGCAGCCAGGCGCGATGGCGCGCGGCGAGTTCGGCCAGTTCGCGCAGCGGCGCCACGTCTCCATCCATGCTGAACAGTCCGTCGGTGGCGATCACGGCGCAGTCGGCGCGCTCCGCCAGGACGAGGGCGGCGTGGGCGGCATCCGCGTGCCGGTAGCGCAGCAGCTGCGCGCCGGACAGGCGCGCGCCGTCGATGAGCGAGGCATGGTTCAAGCGGTCCTGCAGCACCGTCTCCCCGCGCCCGGCGAAGGCCGCGAGCACCCCGAGGTTCGCCATGTAGCCGGTGGAGAACAGCAGCGCGCGCTCGCGTCCCGTGTAGGCCGCGAGCTCCGCTTCGAGCTGCTGATGGGGTGCGCTGTGCCCGCTCACCAGATGCGCCGCACCGCTCCCGGCGCCGAATTGCGTGCTCGCCGTCTGCAGTGCCGCGATGATTTCCGGATGCTGTGACAGCCCGAGATAATCGTTGCTGCAGAACACGCGCAGCAGCCGGCCGTCCACGAGCACGCGGCTGCCATCGCCCGCGCTGGGGTAGGCCTCGATCACCCGCCTGCGGCGGCGCAGGGCCGATGCGTCAAGCGTTGCGAGCGCCGCGCCGATCTGTCCGGGGTCGGTGCGCAAGCGCGCCCTTCGGCTCAGCCCAGGGCGGCGCGCGGCGCGGTGGCCTGCCGCTCGGCGGCGGAGCGCTCTGGCCGGATGCCGAGGCGCGCCAGCAGCGCGCGATCGCGCGCCACGTCCGGATTGCCCGTGGTCAACAGTTTCTCGCCGTAGAAAATCGAATTAGCGCCGGCGAGCAGCGCCAGGGCCTGCAGTTCATCGCTCATCGTCTCGCGGCCCGCCGACAGGCGCACCTGCGCACGCGGCAACATGATGCGCGCCACGGCGATGGTGCGGATGAAATCGAAAGGATCCACCGGCGGCGCATCCGCGAGCGGGGTGCCCGGCACGCGCACCAGCTGGTTGATCGGCACGCTCTGCGGGTGCTCGGGCAGGCCCGCGAGCGTCGCCAGCAGCTCGGCGCGGTCGCGCTGCGACTCGCCCATGCCGACGATGCCGCCACAGCAGACGTTGAGGCCCGCCTCGCGGATCGCCTTGAGCGTGTCGAGGCGATCCTGGTAGCGGCGCGTGGAAATGATCTCGGCGTAGTAGCCTTCCGAGGTGTCGAGGTTGTGGTTGTAGTAGTCGAGGCCCGCCTCCTTCAGTTCCCGCGCCTGCTCGCCCGAGACCATGCCGAGCGTCACGCAGGTTTCGAGTCCCAGTGCGCTCACCTCGCGCACCATCGCCGCCACTTTCTTCAGATCCTTCGCCTTGGGTGAACGCCAGGCAGCTCCCATGCAGAAGCGGGTGGCGCCGGCCTCGCGCGCCGCACGGGCTCGCGCCACGACCGCTTCGAGCGGCAACAGCGCCTCGTTGGCCACGCCGGTGTCGAAGCGCACGCTCTGCGGGCAGTAGGCGCAGTCTTCCGGACAGGCCCCCGTCTTGATGGACAGCAGCGTGCTCATCTGCACTTCGCTCGGGTCATGCCAGGCACGGTGGACCTGCTGGGCCTGGAACAGCAGCTCGGGGAACGGCAGCGCGAAGAGCCGCTCCACCTCGGCAACACTCCAGTCGTGGCGGGGTTCGTGCATGCCCGGTCTCCTTATCTACAGCTGTTTCAGCGAGCTACGCCCGTATCAAGGCAGGCAGGGACCCACCCGGCCCGACGGGCGGCTGGGATGTTCGCCATCGTTCCCGGGACTGTCAACTAAAGTGTGCCTTGCAGGTCGACAATGTACCGCGCGTTGGCCCTGCTGGATGGGGTCCCTGCACCAGCGCAGTGCGCATGAGCGGGGGGCTGGCGCTAGGGCGGACGATGAGCCGCCGAGATGGCCGTCAAAATGCCCGCCAGGATGCGGGTCGGATGCGGCGGGCAGCCGGGGACCGCAACATCCACCGGTATGACGTTGGACACGCGGCCGAGGCTTGCATAGCTCTCGCCGAAAATTCCCCCGGTGCAGCCGCAGTCCCCCAGCGCGACCACCAGTTTCGGGTCGGGTGTCGCCGCATAGGTCCGGGTCAGTGCGATCTCCATGTGCCGGCTCACCGGTCCGGTGACCAGCAGCAGGTCCGCGTGGCGTGGACTCGCGACGAAGCGGATGCCGAGCCCCTCGAGGTTGTAGAACGGATTATTCAGGGCGTGGATCTCCAGTTCGCAGCCATTGCAGGATCCGGCGTCGATGGCGCGGATGCACAGCGCCCGGCCCAGGATCTTCAGGATCCGTGCCTGGAGCACTTCGCGTACACGCAGGGCGTCATCGGGCAGCGGCGCCGGCTCGGTCACGACGCCAACGCGCCCGATTTGCATGAGTGTTTTCAGCATGAGTTACAGATCGTGGCCACTGTAGGACAGGTTGAAGGACTTGTTGATCAGCGGAAAATCCGGAACGATGTTGCCGTGGATGGCGTATTCGAGCACCGGCCAGTTCTGCCAGGACGGATCGTGCGGGTGACAGCGGCGGATGCGGCCGGCGGCACCGGCTTCGAGGGCCACCACCACCGGGCCCCGCCATCCCTCGATGACGCCGATGCCGGCTGCATCTTCGGGTGGCGTGGGGAGCGGTACCTGGTGCACACCTGCAGGAATCGCCTCCAGGATGCGTTGTACCAGCCGACAGGATTCCTGCAGTTCATCGAAGCGCACGCTGACCCGCGCCGCCACGTCCCCTTCCGTGTTCACGCATTTGACGGGGGCAAGCTCGCCGTACGGAAAGCAGGGCAGATCGACGCGCAGGTCAAAGGCCTGCCCGCTGGCGCGACCGGCGAGGCCCGTCAGCCCCAGCCGCGCGGCCAGCGCCGGCTCGACGCGACCTGCGCCGACGAAGCGATCGCGCACACCGGAATGCTCATCGTAGATGTTTCGGAGCACTGCCGCCTCATGCAGCAGCCGCTCCATTACGCGGCGCATGCTGCCCGCCGTCCCGTGCGCCAGATCGGTCCGCGTGCCGCCGGGAACGACGGCGTCGAGCAGGTAGCGCTGGCCCAGGGCCTGTTCCGTGGCGCGCAGCAGCAGCTCCTTGAGACGGGAAAACTGGGCGTAGCCGAAGGCAAATCCGGCATCGTTCCCCAGCGCGCCGAGATCGCCCAGGTGATTCGCGATTCTCTCGAGCTCCAGGCACAGGGCGCGCAACCAGGCCGCGCGGGGCGGAATGGTCACGCCGGCGATGCCCTCGAGGGCCTGGCAATAGGCCCAGGAAAACCCGACCGCGGAATCGCCCGACACGCGTGCCGCCAGCCGGTGCCCGTCCATGATCGGGAGCTCGGTGAAGCGGCGCTCGATGCCCTTGTGCACATAGCCCAGGCGCTGCTCCAGCCACAGCACCTTCTCGCCCACGATCGAGAAACGGAAATGGCCGGGCTCGATGATGCCGGCGTGGACCGGTCCGACCGGGATCTCGTGGACACCCTCGCCGCCGACCCGCACGAACGCATACTGATCGACGGCGGGAGTGGCGGGCGAGTCCGGCACCGCGGCATCGAGCAGCGGACGGAACGATGCCGGCCAGGCTGCGTGGCGCAGCCAGGGGCGCCGATCCGGATCCGTGGAGTGAACGCCGGTGAGATCCGCAGCGGCGCGCTGCATCCGGCTCGCGGCCGGAAAGATGTCCTCCAGGCCCGGATATTCCTCCTGCGGTGCCGTCAGCAGCACCTCCGTGACGAGCAGGCCCTCGGCCGCCGCGAAGCAGGCCTGCACCCGCGTGGTGGAAGCGGTGCCGCCGCTCGCCCACAGGGCGAGCAATCGTCCGTGGCCGGCGATCACGTCTTGCGCCAGCGGACGCCATTCCAGCGGCGTAGCCCGCAGCAGGTGCGCCCCGGGCGCGCCGGGCATTGAGGCGGCGCGATCGAACCAGGGGCGCGCGCTCATCAATGTCCCCCGATCAGCTGAGCCGCCGCGCGGTACCAGTGGGCCAGGTACGGCGGAATGAACAGGCCCAGCATCAGCACCAGCCCCAGATGGGCGAACACGGGCAGCAGCGCCGGGGAATGCGGGAGCCGTCTGACACTGCTCTCCCCGAACACCATCGGCTGCACCCGCCCAAAGATGGCCGCGAATGCCACACCGAGCGCGAGCAGCAGTATCGGCGTCGCCCACGGCTGCTCCCTCATGGCCGTCGTCAGGATCAGGAACTCGCTGGCAAAGAGGCCAAACGGAGGCATCCCCAGTATCGCCAGCGTGCCGATCATCAGCCCCCAGCCGACCGTCGGACTCAGGGTGACGAGGCCCCGAATGTTGGCGATGAGCTGGGAGCCGGCCTTTTGCGTGGCGTGGCCGACGGCAAAGAATATCGCCGACTTGGTGAGCGAGTGCACCGTCATGTGCAGGAGGGCGGCGAAGTTGGCGACCGGCCCGCCCATCCCGAAGGCAAAGGCGATGATCCCCATGTGTTCGATGGATGAGTAGGCGAACAGCCGCTTGATATCCCGCTGCCGCCACAGGAAAAACGCGGCCAGTATCACTGACAGGAGCCCGAAGCCCATCAGCATCCGGGACGGCAGTTGCGTCTGCAGCGAGCCTTCCACCAGCACCTTGCAGCGGACCACGGCGTAGATGGCCACGTTCAGCAGCAGGCCCGACAGCACGGCCGAGATGGGTGTCGGACCTTCGGCGTGTGCATCGGGCAGCCAGTTGTGGAGCGGCGCCAGCCCCACTTTGGTTCCGTAGCCCACCAGCAGGAAAACGAAGGCAAGGCTGAGGACCACCGGCTCGAGCTGGCCCTTGACCACGAAGAGGTGTGTCCACAGCAGGGCCGTGACACCTTCGGCTCCGACCACCTTCTCGGCGGCGAAATACACCAGCATGGTCCCGAACAGGGCCTGCGCGATGCCGACTCCGCAGAGGATGAAGTACTTCCAGCCCGCCTCGAGGCTGGCCGGCGTCCGGTACAGCGTCACCAGCAGCACCGTCGAGAGCGTCGCGGCCTCCATGGCGACCCACATCAGTCCCAGGTTGTTCGTCGTCAGCGCGATCAGCATCGTCGCCATGAAGAGCTGGTACATGCTGTGGTAAAGGCGCAGGCGCCCCGGGGTAATGCGGCCTCGCTCCATCTCGATGCGCATGTACGGCCGGGAAAACAGCGAGGTCGTCAGGCCGACGAGGGCCGTCAGGGTCACGAGGAAGACATTGAACGGGTCGATGAAGAACTGCTCCCGTCCGACGAGCAGGTTGCCTGCACCGACGACGCGAACGGTCAGTGCGCAGGCGGCCAGGAAGGTGCCGAGGCTGAACAGCGAGTTGGCCTCCGGCGCCCAGCGGCGATTGCCGATGAGGGCGAGCGTCGTGGCGCCCGCCAGTGGCGTGCCGAGCAGCAGGATGAATTCCACGCTATTTTCCTTCCTTCAGCGATTCGAGATGATGCAGGTCGAGGCTGTCGAACTGCTCGCGGATCTGGAAGAAGAACACGCCCAGGACCAGCATCGCGACCAGCACGTCCAGCGCGACACCGAGCTCGACGATCATCGGCATGCCGTAGGTCGCGCTCATCGCCCCGAAGAACAGCCCATTTTCCATGGAGAGGAAGCCGATCAGCTGCGAGGTGGCCTTGCGCCGCGTGATCATCGTCAGGAACGCGAGCAGGATCACGGCGATGGCAATGCCGATGCCGCTGCGCGTGGCGGTGCTCGCGAGCGCCACGATCGGCTGCGCGAGGCCAAAGGAGAACACGACGATCAGCACGCCCAGCAGCATCGTGCCACTGATGTTGAACAGCGGCTCGGCGTCCCAGTAGACGCCCAGCCTGCGGATCAGTCGGTGCAGGAGCCAGGGCAGGAAGCACACCTTGAGCGCCAGGGTCAGCGCCGCGGACACATACAGGTGATGTTGCCCGGTGCGCCACGCCAGCAGCAGGGTCGCCAGGAACAGCACCGTGCCCTGCAATGCCAGCAGGTTGACCAGGCTCACGACCCGGCGCTGCGCGAGCATCGCGAACGAAGTCAGCAGCAGCAGCGTCGCCAGGGCGTTGACCAGTTGCAGGGTGAACGGGAGGGGCGTCACGCCTCAGGCTCCCAGCAGCAGGTGCACGAGCAGGCCGAGCACCGCGAAGAGAAAGGCCGTCGCCAGGAATTCCGGGGCACGGAATACGCGCAGCTTGGCCGACACCGTCTCGATGAGGGCCAGTCCGGCGCCGGCGACGAGGAGTTTGACGGCCAGCAGCGGCACGGAAACCAGCAGCGCCGCGGGCCCGGCCCTTCCCATCGCGGTGCCCCAGGGTACGAACAGCGCAAAGCCGATGCAGGCATAGTTGAACAGCTTGAGTGCCGCCGCCCACTCCATCAGTGCCAGGTGCCGGGCGGAGTACTCGAGCATCATCGCCTCGTGGATCATCGTCAGCTCGAGATGGGTCGAGGGATTGTCCACCGGGATGCGCGCGTTCTCCGCGAGCAGCACCATGGTGAAGGCGACACTGGTGAAGGCCAGGCTGGGGTAAAGCCCGAGGCTGTGCGAGGCCAGCCGTTCGGAAATGACCGGCAGCGCCGTGGTGGCGGAGATCAGCGAGGCGACGAAGATGATCATCAGCAGCGCCGGCTCGGCGAGGAACCCCACCATCATTTCGCGCCGCGCGCCGAGCGTGCCGAAGGCCGTGCCGACGTCCATGGCGGCGAGCGACAGGAATACGCGCGCGGTCGCGAACAGCCCGACCAGCGCGATCGCATCGGCGGCCGAAGCAAAGGGCAGGCGGGTCCCAGTGGAGGGTATGATCGCGGCCGCCGTGACCATGGCGGCGAAGACGACGTAGGGCGCGGCGCGGAACAGCGGTGACACCGACTCGGCGAGCACGGCGTCCTTGTGAAAGAGCTTGAGCAGGCCGCGGTACGGCTGGAGGATGCTCGGTGCGCTGCGGTTCTGGAGCCACGCGCGCCACTGGTTGATCCAGCCCAGAAACAGCGGCGCCGCCGCGAGCGCGGCGACGACCGCCAGGGTCTGCGTGAGCCACTCCATCGGATTCATGGAGACGATGCCCTCATAGCACGAGCGCCAGCAGCACGATGAGTGTCACGAAGCTATAAAGCAGGTAGGTGGAGATCCGGCCCTGCTGCAGCCAGGCCAGTGCATCCGCGACCCACTGCACGATGGACTGCATCGGCTC
>DASWFL010000016.1:0-12460 GCA_036394255.1 Steroidobacteraceae bacterium | reverse complement strand
CTCATTGCTGTCACCCCGCGATTATATAGCCGTATAATTTTACTCCAACACGGGCAATCCAGGCAAGCCGGTAGGGGCCGCTGGATGGCTAGGACCCCTTGGATATCAGCGTGCTGTGCACAATAACCGGGTCTTGGCTCGATTTTATATGTTCATATAAAAACGATGGACAGGGGTCCGGGGCGGATGGTAGGGTCTGTCGGTTTTCAATGCATGCGAGGGCAGGGGGAGGAGTCATGGCCCGCGACCTCAGTAAATCCAATGCGCACTTCAAGCGCGCACTGACCCGCCTGCCCCTGGGGGTCGCCTCGAACTTCCGCTACTGGGGCGAGGATCGCACGATCTACGTGAAGTACGGGCGCGGGGCGCGTCTCGTCGACCTGGACGACAACAGCTACGTCGATTATCGCCTGGGCTATGGACCGGCGATCCTCGGCTACGCCGATCCACGCGTGGACGCCGCGGCGCGCGAAGGCATCGAAGTGGGCGGTGTTTTTGCGCTCTCCACCGAGCGCGAATTCCACGTGGCCGAGCGCATTTCCAGGATGGTCAAGTCCGCTGAGCTCGTGCGTTTCTCCAATTCCGGCACCGAGGCGGTGATGGCCGGGCTGCGTCTGGCGCGCGCCTACACCGGGCGCGACAACTACATCATTCTCGAGGGCGGCTACCACGGCCTGTTCGATGCCGCCATGTGGTTTACGCCCATGGACAAGTGGGATCGGCGCGGCGATCCGGAAATCCAGCCCTACAGCGAGGGCGTGCCGCTCAGCACCCGCAGCTTTGCTCATTTCGTGCAGGCCAACGATGCCAACCAGCTCGAGGACGTGTTCAAGCGCCACGGCGCGAATATTGCCTGCATGCTGATCGAACCGATCATGGGCAACTGCCTCGGCATCGCGGCCGAGCCCGAATACCTGCGTGCGGCACGCGCGCTGTGCGACCAGTACGGCACGCTGCTGTTCATCGATGAGGTCAAGACGGGCTTTCGCGTCGCCCGCGGCGGCGTGCAGGAGCTCTACGGTGTCCACGGGGATCTGTGCACCTTCGCCAAGTGCGTGGCCAACGGTTACCCGATCTCGGTACTGGCTGGGCGCGAGCCGATCATGCGCAAGCTCGGTCGCGGCGTGGCGCATGGTGGTACCTATACGGCGCACTCGGTGTCGCTGGCTGCCGCCGAGCGCACGCTGCAAATCCTCGATGAGACCGATGCCCTCGAGCGCGTGGCAAGCTACGGCACCCGCCTGCGCGCTGGTATGCGTGCGCTGCTGAATGCGCGCGGCATCGCCCACAGCTTTGTGGGCCACCCGTCGATGAGCGGCCTTTATTTCGCGAGCCAGCCGCCTCGCAACTACCGCGACTGGAAGGGGAGCGACTACACCTACTACGACGCCACCGCCCGGGTGCTGCACGATGAGCGCATCCTGTGTGAACCGGATTCGCGCGAGCCCTGGTTCATCTCCGCGGCGCACGACGAATCCTGCCTCAGCGACACCCTGCGGGCCTTTGAGATTGCGATCGACACCACCTTGCGGGCGGGCGCGGCCTCCCGCAAGGTGACCGCCTGACGCTGCGGCTGGCACAGGAGGCATGAGAGGGGTGGCCACGATCGGGGGCGGCATGCAACGCCATGACGCGATCATCATCGGCGCCGGCCACAACGGCCTCGTCGCGGCCTGCTATCTGGCGCGCGCCGGACTGAACGTGCTGGTGCTCGAGCGGCAGGCCTACATCGGAGGGGCCGCCGTCAGCCGCCGCTTGTACGAGGATTTCACCTACTCCAACTGCTCCTACGTCTGCAGCCTGCTGCGCCCGCAGATCATTCGCAGCCTGGAACTGCCGCGCTTCGGCCTGCAGGTCATCCCCTACGAAGGCGGCTGCACCATGATGAGGGATGGGGGGCATTTCTCGCTCTATGACAACCACGATGCCCTGCGCCGGGAGATCTCCCGTCATTCCAGGCGCGATGCAGAGGCCTACGACCGCTACGCGCGCGACGTGCAGAGGCAGTGCAAGTTCATCAAGCCGCTGTTGTTGCGCGAACCGCCGGATCCGACCTCCTTCAAGCCGCGCGATCTGCGCGAGCTGCTGTACCTGGCGCGCCGGTTCAATGGTCTCGGGGAAGAGCGCATGTACGACACGCTGCGCTTCTGGACCATGAGCGCCGCCGATTTTCTGGACGAGTACTTCGAGAGCGAGATCATCAAGGCGCACATGGCCGGCAGCTCCATCATTGGCACGGCGCTCGGGCCGCGCTCGCCGGGCAGCGCCTATGTCCTGCTGCATCACTACATGGGCGATATCGACGAGACCGTGGGCGCCTGGGGATTCGCGCGCGGCGGCATGGGCGCGGTCAGCAAGGCCCTGGGCGAATCACTCCAGGCTGCGGGCGGTCAGATCCGTGTCGACGCGCCAGTGGAGCAGATACTGGTCGAAGGAGGGCGCGCGCACGGGGTGCGACTGGCCAACGGTGAGCGATTGCACGCGAAGCTGGTCGTTTCCAACATGGATGTACGCCGCACTTTTCTTGAATCGATGGACGAGGCGGATCTACCGGCCGATTTCGTCCGCCAGGTACGCAACTTCAAGATCCGGGGTTCCTCCGGCAAGCTGAACATCGCGCTCGATGGGCTGCCGCAGTTCCCGCAGATCCCCGCCGGTTCGCCCTCCATTCGTGGTGATCTGCATGTGACCGACACCATCGAAATGATGGAGCGCGCCTACGATGATTGGAAAGAGGGACGCTGGTCGCGTGCCCCCTATATCGACATGCTGCTGCCGAGCCTGATCGATCCGACGATGGCACCGGAGGGCAAGCACTACATGTCGGTCTTCGTGCAGTACTGCCCTTACCAGCTCGCCGAGGGCCCGTGGACGGCCGGGCGCCGCCAGGCCTTTGGCGAGACCGTGCTCGAGACCATCGGGGCGTACAGCCCGGATTTCCGCGATCTGGTCCGCCACACCGAGATCCGCACGCCCTGGGACATCGAGAACGAGGTGGGCCTCACCGAGGGCAACATCTTCCAGGGTGAGTTGACGCTGGACCAGCTGCTGTTCAACCGGCCGATCCCCGGCTATGCGCAGTACCGCGCACCGGTGCGGGGCCTGTACATGTGCGGCTCGAGCACCCATCCAGGCGGTGGGGTCATGGGCGCCCCGGGAGCCAACGCGGCGCGCGCGATCCTGAATGATCTGGGCAAGGCGGCCACAGTCCCATGACGGCCGCCGCGCAAGGCCCTGGCTACGAGGTCGTGGTCATCGGCGCGGGCCACAATGGCCTCGTCTGTGCCGCCTACCTGGCCCGGGCGGGGCGCAAGGTGCTGGTGCTCGAAGCGGCACCCACCGTGGGCGGGGCCGCGGTCACGCAGGAATTCTCTCCCGGTTTCAGAGTCTCCAGCTGCGCTCATCTGCTGCACCTGATGCCCGAGTTCCTTTGCAGCGAGCTCGCCCTGGACAAGCATGGGTTGGAATTTGCCGCCAACGCTTTGCCGACCGTGGCGCTCTCGACTGAGCGCGAACCCCTGGTGCTGGACGCCGCTGCCCATGAGGGCCTGCTCGAGCCCGATGGCTCGGCCTACGCGGGATACCGGGCCCGGATGGCCGAATTCGCCGCGGCGCTGCAGCCGCTGTTCGAGCGCGCCCCGCCCCGGTTGGGCACCGGCGCCTACGCCGACTGGGCCGGACTGCTGCGGTTCGGCTGGCAGATCCGCCGGCTCGGCCGCCCGCGGATGCGCGAGCTGCTGCGCATCGGCGCGATGAACGTCTACGACCTGCTGCAGGAGCATTTCTCCGATCCGGGCCTGCAGGGTGCGCTGGCCTTCGACGCGGTGCTCGGCACGAACTTCGGGCCGCGCTCGCCCGGTACGGTGCTGACGCTGCTGTGCCGCCTCGCGGCGCAGGGGGCGGCCGGGGTCGGCGGGCTGAGGCTGCCGCGCGGCGGGCTGGGCGCCCTCAGTGCGGCGCTCGCGGGCGCCGCCACCGCAGCGGGTGCCGAAATTCGCACTGCAGCGGCCGTGGCGCGCATCCTGGTAAAGGACGATAGGGCCTATGGTGTCCAGCTGCGATCCGGCGAGCAGATCAGGGCCGATGCGGTCGTTTCCAATGCCGATCCGAAGAGCAGCCTGCTGGGATTGCTCGGGGCCGAACACCTGGACACGGGGTTCGTGCGGCGCGTTCACCACCTGCGCACGCACGGCCTGACCGCCAAGCTCCACCTCGCACTCAGGGGCCCGCCGCGGTTTTCCACCGTGCCCGGCGCGCTACAGGGCGGACGCCTCCTGGTCGCGCCCTCCCTGCACTATCTGGAGCGCTGCTTCAACAGCACCAAGTACGGGGAGTATTCTGCGGCGCCGGCGATGGAGATCATCGTGCCGACGCTGCACGATCCGGCCCTGGCACCACGCGGTGCGCACGTGCTCTCCGCGATCGTGCAATATCTGCCGTATCAGCTCCGCGGCGGCTGGGACGCCGGCCGGCAGCCCTGCGTCGATGTGCTCATCGCCGCGCTCGAGGTGCACGCGCCGGGAATCACCGGCCTGGTCCAGGCCGCTGAATTGCTCACGCCCCTGGACATCGAGCAGCGCTTCCACATCCAAGGCGGTCACTGGCACCACGGCGAGCTCGCCTTTGACCAGTTCTACATGGTACGGCCGGTGCCGGGTGCCACGCAGTACTCGACTCCGCTGGCCGGGTTGTATCTGTGCGGCGCCGGCTCTCACCCGGGCGGTGGCGTCATGGGGTATGCCGGGCGCAATGCCGCGCGCCGGATTCTGGCCCTGAGAGCTGCGGCATGAGTGCCAGCGCGCCCCCGCGCACGTTTTTCGAGCAGCCACTGCTGAAGACGCCGTTTCACGAGCGCTCCCGCGCCTTCAGTCAGCTCGACAGCTTCGTGCCCTGGGCGGGCTATACGACCGTCGACGTGTTTAGCTCGGTCGAGCAGGAATATTTTGCGATCCGCAACTCCGCGACGCTGTATGACCTGACGCCGATGGTCAAGTACCGCATCAGCGGCCCGGATGCGCTGCGCTACCTGAACCGCCTGGTGACGCGCGACGTCGCCAAGATCAGGCCCGGCCGCGTGGGCTACTGCGTCTGGTGCAACGACGCCGGACACCTGATCGATGACGGCACGATCTTCTGCCTGGCGGCGGGCGAGTACCGGCTGTGCACGGCCGAACGGCAGCTGGACTGGCTGCTCGATTCCGCCATCGGATTCGACGTGCAGCTTGAAGAGGTGACCGAACAGATCGCCGCGCTCGCCCTGCAGGGGCCCACCTCCTGCGCGGTACTCAGGCGCCGCGGATTATCAGGGGTGGAGAAGCTCAGGCCCTTCGAGATCGGCCAGTTCCAGGCCGGCCCGCAGGCCCTGATGGTGTCGCGCACGGGCTTTACCGGCGATCTGGGCTACGAGTTGTGGATGGATCCGGCTTCGGCGGAGAGCCAATGGGATGCACTGATGGCGGCCGGCGGAACGCGCGGCGTCCGCCCGATCGGCTCGCGTGCGCTCAATATCGCGCGCATCGAGGCCGGCTTCCTGCTGCCGAACGTCGATTTCGTGTCGGCGGAACACACCTTGCGCACCGGCAGGGACCGCTCTCCGCTCGAGCTCGGACTGGCGTGGCTGGTGGATTTCGGCAAGGGGCATTTCACCGGCCGGCGCTCGCTGTGGAAAGAGCAGCAGCGCGGGGTCGCGCGCCAGCTCGTGGGACTGGATATCGAGGGCAACAAGCCGGCCCACCATGCGCTGTTGTATGCGGAACGCGCCGGCGATCATGAAGTCGGGAGCGTGCTGTCGGCCACCTGGTCGCCGACCTGCAAGCGCAATATTGCGCTCGCCATGGTCGCGGCGCCGCATTTCCGCATCGGCAGTACGATGTGGGCCGACATCTACCTGAATCGTGAACTGGTGTGGGAGCGGCGCATGGCGCGTGCGCTGGTGGTTGAGCGCCCGTTCTTCTCCCCGGAGCGGCGCCGCGCGACGCCGCCGGCCGATTTTTAGCCGTCTGTTATGCTGGAAGTCGGTGGCTGGTGTAGATCTAATGAATAACACTGATCCCAAGGCACTCGCCGACAAGCCGTGGCTCGATCCGAACGCGAAGCCGCAGGTCGTGATCGAGGGCGTGGGCAAGACCTACGGCTCATTCAGCGCAGTGGACTCGGTCTCGTTGCGCATCTACAAGGGCGAGATGTTTGCCCTGGTGGGCGCCTCGGGCTGCGGGAAGACCACGCTGCTGCGCATGCTGGCCGGGTTCACGCAGCCGAGCAGCGGCCGGATCCTGATCGACGATGTAGCCATGAACGGCGTGCCGCCGCATGAGCGGCCGGTCAACATGATGTTCCAGTCCTACGCGCTGTTTCCACACATGAGTGTCGAGCACAACGTGGGCTACGGTCTGCGGCGCCTGCCGGTGAGCGCGGAGGAAAAACAGCAGCGGATCCAGGCCGCGCTCGACATGGTGCAGCTCGGTCCCCTGGCCAGGCGCAAGCCGCACCAGCTCTCCGGGGGCCAGCGGCAGCGCGTGGCGCTCGCGCGCGCCCTGATCCGGCGCCCGAAGGTGCTGTTGCTCGACGAGCCCCTGAGCGCGCTGGACAAGAAGTTGCGCGAGCAGACGCAGTTCGAGTTGATGAACATTCAGTATCGGGTCGGCACGACATTCATCTTTGTGACCCATGACCAGGATGAGGCGATGGCGCTCTCGACCCGCATCGCCGTCATGAATCATGGCGAGGTGATCCAGGTCGGCACGCCCTCGCAGATCTACGAGTTTCCGCAGACCCGCTTCATCGCGGATTTCATCGGCACCACCAATCTGTTCGAGGGCACCGTCACGGGCACGGAGCCTGGACAGATCAGAGTCCGCAGTTCGGAGGCCGGCGGGGAGCTGCTCGTCGATGACGTCGGGCGCCTGAGCTTTGGGCAACGCGTCTGGGTCTCGCTCCGCCCAGAGAAGATCCGGCTCAGCAAGCAGCCCCCGGTCGGTGAGGGACTCAATCTGCTGAAGGGGACGGTCTCGGAGCTCGGTTATCTGGGCAACCGCTCGACCTACCGGATCAAGACGGGGTCCGGGAAGCTCGTCACCGTGTTCGCCCAAAATGAACAGCGCACCAGTGAATGGTCGATCGACTGGAGCGACGAGGTTTACATGAGCTGGCGAGCCAACGCGGCGGTCGTGTTGCAATCATGAAGCGGGCGGCCACACAATCAGCGCCGGACCGAATGCGTCAGCGTGGTTTGTGGGCAACAACGACAACCGGGCCCAAGTCCGGCGGCAATCCCAAGGAGACGGTATGGACAGCAAGGTGACCTATCCCTCACGTGTCGGCCTCCGGGCTTTGCCCGCCGTGGCGAGCGCCTGCGCGCTTGGACTGGCGGCGTTGATGTACGGCGGCCCTGTCCAGGCGCAGAGCGCTCCGGGCACTGCTTCCGAAGGCGCCAGTCTGGAGGAAATTGTGGTGACGGCGACCCGGCGCTCGGAAAATCTGAACCGCGTGCCGATCAGCGTCACCGCGCTGTCGCAGGATGCCATGGACGAGCGCGGCATCAAGGATTTTCAGGATATCGCGCGTTTCACACCCGGTGTGGTGGTCGATAACACCGGGACCAATGCGATCTCGATACGCGGTATCTCCTCGTCCGCTGGCGCTGGCACCACCGGCATTTACCTGGACGACACGCCGGTGCAGATGCGCTCGGTGGGCTTTAATCCGGACGACTCTTTGCCGAAGACCTTTGACCTGGACCGCGTCGAGGTGCTGCGTGGTCCGCAGGGCACGCTGTTCGGAGCCGGATCAGAGGGCGGCACGGTCCGCTATATCATGACTCCGGCCAAACTGACCGGCTCGAGCACCTATCTTCGCAGCGAGCTGTCGTTCACCGAGTACGGGTCACCCAGCTATGAATTGGGCGTGGCCCATGGTACGGCGCTGATCGACGGTACGCTCGGCGTACGCGCCAGCGTCTGGTTCCGGCATGACGGCGGCTGGATCAACCGGGTCGACCCGACCACTCGTGTTCAGACCGAGAGCAACTCGAACTACGCCAATACGGTTAACCTGCGCCTGGCTGCCGTTTGGCAGCCTGCGAGCTCCGTGACGGTAACGCCCAGCGTTATTTACCAGAATGGAGAAAAGCACGACGAGGCGACCTACTGGCCCGCCTATTCCAATCCCAATAAGGGGCAATTCAACAACGCGACGCCCGAGCGCATGCCGGTGCCGGACGAATACGTGCTGCCGGCGGTCAAGATCGAGATCAATCTGGCGCACAGCCAGATTATCTCCAACACTTCCTACTACTACCGCAGGGAGAAGAGCGCCTACCAGGGATCGGTCTTCGACCTGGCCTACTATCAGTCCCTCGGCTGGGCGAATAATCCGAACACTGGAGGCTTGCCCTGCGGTGCCACTTCTGTCGCGACCGCTGCGCCCTGCGACTGGTATCCGCTGATCGACGCCAATGGCATTCATCTGCCGCCAGGGTTCGCCGGCTACGCGACCCCGAACGTCATCACCAACCACGTGTCGAGCTGGACGCAGGAGGTGCGCTGGCAGTCCACCGATGAGACTTCGCCCTGGCGCTGGACCATTGGTGCCTTCTGGCAGGTGTCCAAGGAGGGCAGCATCGAGGAACTCATTGACCCGCAGATCAGCCCGTTCTTCCAGTACCTGTACGGCGCGGATCCCCTGGCTATCTTCGGGGATTACTACTCCTGCAACGGCGTGGGCACGTACACGGTGATTCCCAGCTGCGATATCTACTACAACAGCAATGATACGACCGATCGGCAAATCGCAGTCTTCGGCGAACTCGGGTATGCGCTGACCGATAAATTGCGCCTGACGGTCGGCGAGCGGATAGCAAAAACTACCTTTGAGCTGCAGCATTATTCGGACGGCATTGAAAACTTCGGCCCCTACCCGGCGAGCGCTTATCAGAAAGAAACCCCCAACACCCCCAAGGTCAACGTCTCCTACCAAATGGACCGTGCGAACCTGTTTTATGCAACCTACGCCAAGGGATTCAGGGCGCCCGGTGGAAACGCCCCGCTGCCTGGCTTTTGTGATTTTGATTTGGGCAATGCGGGCTTTCCCGTTCCGCCCGGTGCGCCGCTGACCTACCAGTCCGACTCGACCAACAGCTACGAGCTCGGTGCGAAGAACCGCTTTGGATCGCATGTGCAGATTGCCAGCAGCGCCTACTACATTCAGTGGCGCAACATTCAGCAGAATGTCTATATAGCTGGCGGCTGTGCCCTGCAGTTTACGGACAACCTCGGCGACGCGGTCTCCAAGGGCGTCGATGTGCAAATGGAGATCGCGGCTGGCGCGTGGAAATTCGACTTCGCTGCCGGCTACACCGACTCACGTTACACCAAGGCGGGATGCCCGCCTGTCGGCTGCGGCAATGGCATCCTGCCGTTGTCCAACGTGGGCGACGCTATCTCCGGCCAGGCGTCGATCGAGTACAGCCCCGGACTCACGCCGCCGTGGACCACCGCCGTTGGCGCCGAGTACGGCTTCAAGGTCGCGGGCCATCCGGCCTTCGTGCGCCTGGACTGGGAATACGAGGCCCGTAACAACTGGCCCTCGGTACTGCAGGATCCGAGTACTTCACAGTACAACCTGGGCAATGCGCTGTCCGCGACACCCGGCAACACCTATACGCTGCCCTCGACGGTATTTGCATCGCTCCGTGGTGGCTTCAGCATCGGCAACTGGGCGCTAGCCGCCTTCGTGGACAATCTCTTCGATTCGCACACCGTGACCAACTACCAGCTCAGTCAACCGGATTCCGCCAATCAGACCGAGTTTCCGGCAGGCTCGGGCACCTTTGTACAGACCTCGCCGAGCGTGCAACAGAACTCCTATACCTTCCGGCCGCGGACCTTCGGGATCACGGCGACCCTGCATATGTGAGCCGGGACAGCGTGAGCGCGGACCTCAAGCAGTGGAACGGCCTGCGCCAGCCTGAGCCGACGCTGCCCAGCCGTTATTACATTGACGCCGCGCATTTCGAACTCGAGCTGCAGAAGATCTGGTACCGCCACTGGCTGTACCTGTGCCGATCGGAGGCGCTGCCGGGGCCGCGCTCGTTTGCGACCTTTAAGGTAGCCACGCAAACCGTCTTGCTTGTGCGCGACGACGCGGGAGTGCTGCGGGCCTTCCACAATACCTGCCGGCACCGCGGTGCGGCCCTGTGCTCGGCCGAGGCGGGCCGGCTCCCGGCCGCGTCGATCACCTGCCGCTATCACGCCTTCAGCTATGGTCTGGACGGTAAGTTCCTGCGCCGCCCGGCACACGGCCGGGAAGTGCAGGAAATCGGCCAGGACCTGTCGCTGTACGGCATTCAGCTGAGCGAGTGGAATGGATTCGTATTCGTGAATTTCGACCCCGCGCCGGCGCCCGCTCCGGAGCTTTCTTTTCAGGCTGATGCGGCGGCGCTGCAGAACTGGCCGCTGGCCGGGCTGCGCGTCGCCCATGCGCAGGAGCGCACCGTACAGTGCAACTGGAAAATACTGTGGGAGAACTACAACGAGTGCCTGCACTGCCCGGGTGTACACCCGAATCTCAGCCGGCTCGTGCCGATCTACCGGCGCGGCATCATGGAGCCGAAGGATGACGCCAACTGGGACCGGCACGCAGGGCGCGCGGAGCCGGAATTTCGCGGCGGGCTGCGGGCGGGTGCGGCCAGCTGGACGAGCGATGCGCAGCCGCACGGCACGCCTTTCCCGGGCTTGAGCGCGCGCGAGCGCGAACTGGGCTACCTGTATCTGTCCTTTCCGCCCTCGGTTTACCTGGTCGCGCATGTCGACTACGTGCGCGTGGTCCGGTATCTGCCGCTGGGGCCAGGGCAGACGCGCGTCAGCGCCCAGTGGCTCGTGGCGCCGGAGTCCCTGTCGCAACCGGGATTCGATATCAGGCCGGCAGTCGATTTCGTCAACGAAGTCATGGGCGAGGACGCGGCGGTATGCGAACTGGTGCAGCAGGGCCTCGGATCCATGGCACATCAGGCCGGAGTGCTGATGCCCGAAGAGTACGACGTGCACAAGTTCCAGGACTGGGTGCGCAGTGAGCTGGCGCGCTAGCGCGGCCGGCGGGCGACACCAGAGCCGGGTTGCACGCCTGAGTCTGCTGATCCTCGCGCTGCTGCCGCTGGCCGCCATCGCCGCGGATCGCAAGCTCTTCATCTACAACTGGGCCGACTTCATCGGCAATACCACGCTCAGCGACTTTCAGAAGGCCACCGGCATCAAAGTGGTGTACGACACCTTCGATGCCGAGGAGACCAAGGAGACGAAGCTGATGGCCGGCGGCTCCGATTACGATGTCGTCGTCTCCGCCAATGAGTACTACAGCCGCGAGATCAAGGCCGGCGTGTACCTGCCGCTCGACAAGACCCGCCTGCCGCACTGGGAGAATCTGGATCCACAGGGGCTCGCCGATCAGGCTGCCTCCGATCCGGGCAACCGCTATGCGCTGCCCTATCTGCACGCCATCAATGGCTTTGCCTACAACGTCGCGATGATCCGTGCGCGCATGCCGGCTGCGCCCGTCGACAGCCTCGACATGCTGTTCAAGCCGGAAGTCGTACGCCGCTTTGCCGACTGCGGCGTTTCCTTTCTGGACTCTCCCGAGGACATCCTGCAATTGGCGCTGAAGTATCTGGGGCGGAATCCGAACACGACGGATGCGGCGGATTACAAGGCCGCGGAGGATCTGGTGGTGGCGGTACGGCCGTACGTGCGCATCTTCGATTCCAGCGAATACCTGAATGCGCTGGCCAACGGTGAACTGTGCATCGCCGTCAGCTGGTCCAGCGACTACGCCGTCTCCATGGCCCGTGCCCGCGCCGCCGGTCTGAAGCTCAATCTCGCCTTCACGGTGCCGAAGGAGGGCGCCAATCTCACCTATTCCTCGCTGATGATTCCTGTGGGCGCGCCGCACCTGGATGCGGCCTACGAGTTCCTCAATTTCATGCTGCGGCCGGAGGTGATCGCCAAGGTCACCAATGATATCTATTACGGCAACGACAACCGGGCGGCCAACCCCTACGTCAATCCGCGCATACTCGCCGATCCGACCCTGTATCCGACCCCGGAGATAAGGCACCGCCTGTACGCCGCCGACGAGGCCGGCATCGCAGTCGAGCGGCTCCGCTCGCGCACCTGGACCCGCATCAAGACCGGTCACTGAAGTGCCGGTGGCGCCGGCCGTAGCACCGGTGCGCGCCGGCCGTGTTATATTATAGCCGTAACATTACAAAGACTGGACACCGCCATGCGCGCAGTCAGGACACTGGGTTTACTGGGTACGGGAGTCATCGGGGGCGGATGGGCGGCGCGCGCGCTGCACTACGGCATCGACGTGATCGCCTCCGACGTCAACCCCGCGATGGAGGCCTGGATCCGCGGCGCGGTGCACAACGCCGAGCCGTCGCTGGCGCGCCTGACCAGCGCGCCGCTGC
>DASWFL010000015.1:0-7494 GCA_036394255.1 Steroidobacteraceae bacterium | reverse complement strand
TGTTCATCGGGCGGCGCACCGGCGGCAAGGGTTGGCAGTTTCCTCAAGGAGGCATGCGGCGCGGCGAAGCGGCGGAGGAGTCGCTGTTTCGCGAACTCCACGAGGAGATCGGCCTGTCGAGCGGGGACGTCAGGATCGTGGCCCAGACCCGGCGCTGGCTCCGTTATCGTCTTCCGGCGCGCTTCGTGCGCCGCGAATCCAAGCCTCTGTGTGTGGGCCAGAAGCAGCGCTGGTACCTGCTGCGTCTGCAGCACGCCGATCCGGAGTTCCGCTTCGACCTGACGGGCGAGCCGGAATTCGATCGCTGGCGTTGGGTGGACTACTGGCAACCAATCCGCGAGGTCATCTACTTCAAGCGCAACGTCTACACCCGCGCCCTCCACGAGCTCGGCGCCGCCGCGTTTCCCGGTGGCCTGCCACCGTACCCGGACTGGTGGCATCCGGGAGCGGGTGCTGGCACTGCCAGCGCCGTCAGCGCGGGCGCCTGAGCCGCCAGCCATGGAGATCCCCGGCAAACTGGTGGTGCGCACCTACGCTCCGGCACGTCGCATCATCCTGCTGACGATCACCGTGCTGCTCGGTCTGGCCGCGCTGTATCTCATGTTCGAGCTCGGGCGGCAGCAGGCGGGGTTCGACGGCATCCAGGCCGCGCAGGAGCGCACCAGGCTGGAGGATCAGATTGCCGAATTGCAGAACGATGCCCACCAGCTGCGCGTGCAGCTGGACGCGGCCCAGGCGGCCCAGGTGGCCCAGGTGCGCGAGCGCTCGGAGCTCGCGCGCACGATCGGGGAGCTGCAGGCCGGGCTGGGCCGCGCGCAACAGGATCTGGAGTTCTACCGCGGCATCGCCAATCCGCAGGCCGGGGCGAAGCCGCAGACGGTGCGGGTACAGCAATTCCAGATACTGACGGTCAACGCCGCGGCCCGCGAATACGCGCTGCGTTTCGCGCTGAACCGGCCCACGCGCCCGGAAGAATCGAGTGCTGGCGCGCTCGCCGTGACGATCGACGGTGAACGTGCCGGCGCCAGCGCCAGCGTCGATCTGGCCACCCTCACGGCCGGCAAGACGCGGGAGCTTGCCTACAGTTTCCGTTACTTCACCAGCATTGAGCAGCCGGTGAGCCTGCCGGCCGATTTCAAACCTGAACGTGTCACCATCGAAATTCGACCCGCGCGCAAGAGCGTGGCACCCTACCGGCAGACCTTCGTCTGGAATCCCGACGTCACCTGAAAGGGCCCTCATGTTCAAACGACAAGACAATGCAACCGCTCACATCGATACCCTGATCGGGCGCTCGGCGCGCGTGCAGGGAGACATCGAGTTCGCCGGCGGCCTGCACGTCGACGGCTGCGTCACGGGCAACGTGCGCGTCGTCGCCGGTGGCACGGCCTCGCTGTCGGTCAGCGAACACGGCGTGATCGACGGAACCGTCGAGGCGCCCCAGGTGGTGCTGAACGGAACCGTCAACGGCGACATTGTCGCCAGGGACCGGGTCGTGCTCGGCGCCAAGGCCAGGGTGCGCGGCAATGTCAGCTACGGCGTGATCGAGATGGCTCTCGGTGCCGAGATCACCGGGCGACTTATTCCAGCCAGTCCGGAAGCCGAAGCCAGCGCGCCGACGGCCGCCTGAGGCTGTGACACAGGTTTTTGACGGCTGGGGCCCTGGCGCCTACACTGCCAGACACCATGGATGCACCGCTCGATAGCGCCCAGACCCTCGATCCGCCGCTGGTATTCACTGATGCCGCGGCGCGCAAGGTCGCGGACCTCATTCGCGCCGAGGGCAATCCGCAGCTGATGCTGCGGGTGTTCGTACAGGGCGGCGGCTGCTCGGGTCTGCAGTATGGTTTCGAGTTCGACGAGCAGGTGCAGGAGGGCGACACTTGCGTCGAGAACCAGGGCGTCAAGCTGCTGGTCGACCCCATGAGCGTCAATTATCTCGGCGGTGCCGAGATCGATTTTCGCGATGGCCTCGAGGGCGCACAGTTCGTGATCCGCAATCCCAACGCCACGACCACCTGCGGTTGCGGCTCCTCCTTCACCACGGCCTGAACCCTGCGTGAGTCGAGCCGCCCGCACCGTGCCCGACGTGCTGGCGGCCGTCGATCTCGGTTCGAACAGCTTTCACCTCGTCGTCGCCCGCTATTCCCACGGCCAGCTCGTCGTGATCGACCGGCTGCGCGAGATGGTGTGCCTGGGCGCCGGAGTCGGCCCGGACGGAAGGCTCGACAAGCAGGTGGCCGCGCGTGCGCTCGCCTGCCTGGAGCGTTTCGGCCAGCGCCTGCGTGACATGCACGCACGGAGCGTGCGCGTGGTCGGCACCAACGCGCTGCGCATCTCGCGGCGCAAGCAGGCCTTCCTGGAGCGCGCCCGCGACGCCATCGGCCATCCGATCGAGATCATCTCGGGTATGGAGGAGGCGCGCCTCGTCTATTCGGGCGTCGCGCACACGCTGCCCGCCGAAGCCGGCCGCCGGCTGGTGATCGACATCGGCGGCGGCAGTACCGAGATCGTGATCGGCGAGGGCTACGAGCCGCAGTTGCTCGAGAGCCTGAAGCTTGGCTGCGTCTCGATGAGCCTGCGCTTCTTCGAGGACGGGAAACTCTCCGCCCGGCGCGTGGAGCGCGCGCGCCTGGCCGCGCGCGTCGAGATTGAACCGGTGCAGGCGGCCTTCCTGCAGCGCGGCTGGGAGGGGGTGGTAGGGAGCTCCGGCACGGTGCGTGCGATCAGCGAGTGCCTGCGCGAGCGCGACCCGCAGGGCAGCGGCGTCAGCGCCGCAGGGCTGGCGCGCCTGCTGGAGGACCTGGCCGGGGCCGGCAACTGCCGCGAGCTGGGTTTCGAATCTCTCACGGACGAGCGGCGGCCGGTATTCCCGGGAGGCGTGGTCATACTCGGTGAACTGTTCGAGGCGCTCGGCATCGAGCAGCTGCGCATGGCCGACGGCGCGCTGCGCGATGGCCTGCTGTACGACATGATCGGCCGCCTCACCGACGAGGATCCGCGCGAGCGCACCGTGAGTTCGATGTTCAAGCGCTACCAGGTCGATGCCGCGCAGGCCGCCCGGGTCGAGGCGACCGCGCTGGAGTTTCTTGGCCAGGTGGCCGCCAGCTGGGACCTGGACGACCCCCAGGCCGAACTGGCGCTGAAGTGGGCGGCGCGCCTGCACGAGATCGGTCTCGACGTCGCCCACAGCGGCTATCACCGGCACGGCGCCTATCTGCTGGAGAATGCGGACCTGCCTGGCTTTGCGCGCGAGGAGCAACTGCTGCTGGCGCGGCTCGTGGGCGCGCATCGCAAGAAACTGTCACTGACCGGCGTCGAGGACCTGATCCCGCCCTGGGATCGGCGCGCGATCTACCTGATAGTGCTGCTGCGGCTGGCCGTGCTGCTGCACCGCGGACGCAGCGCCACGGCCCTGCCGCCGATCGAGCTGACGGCGCGCACGCGCACCCTGGAACTGCGTTTCCCGGCTCGCTGGCTGAAGGACCACCCGCTCTCGGTCGAGGACCTGCAGCTGGAAATCGAGAATCTGCGCGCGCAGGGCCTGAAGCTGCGCATTTACTCCGGCAACCGCGCCGCCGCGGCGTAGGTCTCCAGCAGCTGCGCCTGAGCGTCGACGCCCGGAGTCGCGTCCGGCAGCGCGGATGCCTGCAGGTAACGGCCGTCACTCTGCAGCAGCCAGGAGTTGCTCGTATCCGTCAGGTAGCACTCCAGGTCGGCGCGGATGCGCGTCCGGAGCCGTGCCTGCGTAACCGGGAACGCGACCTCGACGCGCCGGAAGAAATTGCGCTCCATCCAGTCGGCGCTCGCCAGGAAGAGCTGCGGCCGGCCCGCGTTCTCGAACCAGAAGGCGCGCGAGTGCTCGAGGAAGCGCCCGACAATCGAGCGCACCTGGATATTTTCGGACACGCCAGGCAGGCCGGGCCGCAGCGCACACACGCCGCGCACGATCAGGTCGACCTGCACACCGGCGCCGGAAGCGCGGTAGAGGGTCTCGATGGTCTGGGGGTCAACCAGCGCGTTCAGTTTGGCGATCAGGCGCGCGCGCTTGCCGGCGCGCGCGTGCGCCATCTCGCGCTCGATCAGCCCCTGCAGGGACTCATGCAGCGTGAAGGGCGATTGCAGGAGCCGCCGCAGGCGCGGTGTCTGGGTCAGGCTGGTGAGCTGCAGGAAAATCTCGTGCACGTCGGTGCCGATAGCCTCATCAGCCGTAAACAGGCCGTAGTCGGTATAGCTGCGCGCCGTGCCCGGGTGGTAGTTGCCGGTGCCCAGATGGCAGTAGCGGCGGAGACCGGCGGCCTCGCGCCGCACGATCAGCAGGAGCTTGGCGTGCGTCTTGTAGCCGACCACGCCGTACATCACGTGCGCGCCCGCCTCCTGCAGGCGAGTCGACAGTTCGATATTGGCCTCTTCGTCGAAGCGCGCGCGCAACTCGATGATGACCGTGACGTCCTTGCCGGCCTGCGCCGCCGCCACCAGCGCGTCGACGATGGGCGAGTGATCGCCGGTGCGGTACAGCGTCTGCTTGATCGCCAGCACCGTCGGATCGGCGGCCGCCTGCCGCAGCAGATCCATCAGCGGCGTAAAGCTCTGGAAGGGATGGTGCAGCAGCACGTCGCGCTGGCGGATGGCGTCGAACAGATCGTGGGCACCGCTGAAGCCTTCCGCCAGTCCCGGAGTGAACGGGGCGTACTTGAGATCGGGCCGCTGCACCATCTCGTAGATCGCCGAGAAGCGGTTGAGATTCACCGGTCCCGGTACGGAATACCAGTCGCGTGCTTCGAGCGCGAACTGCTGCAGCAGATAGTTGACCATGTCCGGCGGACAGTCGGCCGCGGTTTCAAGCCGCACCGCGGCGCCGTAGCGCCGGTGCGCCAGCTCGCCTTCGAGCGCGCGGCGCAGGTCGTCCACCTCTTCGTCGTCGACGAACAGGTCGCTGTTGCGGGTCAGGCGAAACTGGTAACAGCCCAGCACCTGCATCCCGGTAAACAGGCGGGCCACGAAGGCCTCGACGATGGTCGAGAGCGCTACCAGCCGCTGGCGCCCGCTCTCGGCGGGCAGCGCCACGATGCGCGGGAGCGAGCGCGGCGCCTGCACCACGGCCAATGCACCGTCCCGTCCGAAGGCGTCCTTGCCTGAGAGCTTGACGATAAAATTGAGGCTCTTGTTCTGGATACGCGGAAACGGCCGGGCCGGATCGAGACCCAGCGGGCTCAGCACCGGTTCCACTTCTTCGGCAAAATGCCGCTCGAGCCAGGTGTGCGTCCCGGCGTCCCATTCCGTGCCGGCCAGCAGTTCGATGCCCGCGGCCTGCAGCTCGCCCAGCAGCATGCCGTTGAGGACCCCGTACTGATCCTCCATCAGACGCAACGTGCGCTCATGGATGGCGGCAAGCTGCTCGGGGATGCTCAGGGTATCGGGCGCGGGCTGGGTCGAGCCCAGCTCGAGCAGCTGCTTGAGCCCGGAAACCCGGATCTCGAAGAACTCGTCCAGGTTGGAGGAACAGATGCACAGGAATCGCAGCCGCTCGAGCAGTGGCACGCGCGGATCCCTGGCCTGCGCCAGCACACGGGCGTTGAACTCCAGTGCCGCGAGTTCGCGGTTGATGAAGTTCTGCGGGGCCCTGAGCAGCGGTTCGTCCAAGTAGCACTCGCACGGGTCGGATGCGGCATTGTAGCGGCGCTGCGTCCCGGCCTGTGTTACAGCCTCGGGCGGCCCCTTTGCTGCTAGAGTAATGCGCTGGTTCAGGCGGCCGGATCGGCCCCGCCCGAGGATTGGCCCGAGAGTCTCATGGCGAAAAGCACCGTAACTGTGAGCGAACAGATGGCCGAGCTGCAACGCGGCGCGGCCGAGGTGCTGACGCTCCCCGATCTGCACAAGAAGCTGCAACGGGGCACGGCCCTGCGCATCAAGGCCGGGTTCGACCCGACCGCGCCGGATCTGCATCTGGGGCATACCGTGCTCATCAACAAGCTGCGCCAGTTCCAGCAGTTCGGGCACGAGGTCACGTTCCTGATCGGCGACTTCACCGGCATGATCGGGGATCCGAGCGGCCGCAACGCCACCCGTCCGCGCCTCACCCCCCAGGAGATCCAGGCCAACGCGCGTACCTACGAATCGCAGATCTACAAGATCCTCGATCGCGAGCAGACCCGCATCGACTTCAACTCGCGCTGGTTCGGCGCGATGAGCGCCGCGGGCCTGATCGAGATCGCCGCGCGCGCGACGGTGGCGCGCATGCTCGAGCGTGACGATTTCAGCAAGCGCTTCCGGGGCAATCAGCCGATTGCGCTGCACGAGTTCCTCTACCCGCTGGTGCAGGGCTATGACTCGGTGGCCCTCAACGCGGACGTCGAGCTGGGCGGGACCGACCAGAAATTCAACCTGCTCGTGGGCCGGCAGCTGCAGGAGCATTACGGCCAGGAGCCGCAGGTGGTGCTGACCATGCCGCTGCTGGAGGGTCTTGACGGCATCAACAAGATGTCGAAATCACTCGGCAATTACGTGGCGATCACCGACGCGCCCGACGACATGTTCGGCAAGCTGATGTCCATCTCGGACGAGCTGATGTGGCGTTATTTCGAGCTGCTGTCCTTCCGGCCGCTGTCCGAGCTGGCCGCCCTGCGCGCGGGTGTGGCGGCGGGTCGGAATCCCCGTGATGTGAAGTTCGAGCTGGCGCAGGAGATCGTCGCGCGCTTTCACGATATTGCGGCAGCGCAGCAAGCGCAGCGGAATTTCACCAGTCGCTTTGCCGACAAGGTCCTGCCCAGCGACCTCAAGGAAGTGCCCCTAGCCTGTGCCGCCGGCGAGGCGGGGCTGGGGCTGCTCGCGGCACTGACCAGCGCGGGCGTGGCGCTGGCCACCAGCCGGGGCGAGGCGCGCCGCAAGGTGGCCGAAGGGGCGGTGCGCGTCGATGGGGTCAAGGTCAGCGACCCCCAGCTGTGGCTGGCCTCCGGCGCCAGTTACACGCTGCAGGTCGGGCCCCGCCGCTACGCCCGTGTCGCGGTGCAAAAAACTCTTTAAAACAATGGGATAGTCACGCCTGCGGGACAGCTGCCGCTTATTTGTTGCGAGGCGTTGACAGCCACCAATCCAGCCCTATAATGCGCGCCCTCAGCAGACTGCGCCGCCCAGCAGGGTGGGCGTTGCATCAGCCTGTGCGTATTTTGACGGGGAGAGCCGCAGGGCTATACTCCTCGGCCCTTTTCTTCGGCCCTCGTGGCCGGAGTGCTCTTTAACAATTTGGCAGGTAATTTGTGTGGGGACTCGCGTCGATTGTGTTCTTTTGAATGCAAGATGACCGAGTGACCAAAAGTCCAGCGATGGGCCTTTGAATCACTCTTTTTGTTGAAAGCTCAAAGCTATCAAGTGAAGAGTTTGATCCTGGCTCAGATTGAACGCTGGCGGCGTGCTTAACACATGCAAGTCGAGCGGTAACAGGCGTAGCAATACGTGCTGACGAGCGGCGAACGGGTGAGTAATGCTTCGGAATCT
>DASWFL010000014.1:0-4926 GCA_036394255.1 Steroidobacteraceae bacterium | reverse complement strand
GGCGCACGGCGCCGGCTTCCCTGATGACCGCTTCCCAGCCCGTCTCGCGCGCGTACACGAGGGGCCGCAGCCACAAGCCGATGGATACGAAGTTCGCTCCCGCAGTCTCGTGCCAGTCGTGCAGCGGCAGGCGGCGCTGCGGCTTGAAGTGCCTGCCGACTTCGCTCCCGGCGAGCGCCGCGAAAGGGAGGGGCTGGATGTAGGGACGAAACGTGGGCAGCCCGACTTCGGAGACCGGCAGGCCACGAGCCTGCGCGAGGACCGCGCTGCCCACCAGGCCTCCGATGCGTCCCTGGTCGGTCGCCATGCCGTGCGTCGTGTAGCGCTTCATGTGCTCGACATGCTCATAGCCTTCGCGCTGTGCGAGGCGGACGTCCTCGGTGGTCACGTCGTTCTGCAGATCGACGAAGGCTTTGCCGCGGCCGCGTACTTCCCACAGCGGCTCCATCGCCGTCTGTTCCGGATCGGTGGGCAGATCCCAGGCTGGCTCGACCGGACCGGCACTCAGCGCGAGTTCCGCGGCGATCGTTGCGGCGGCCGCGGCGCCGTCGAGCGCCGCCGCCGCGAGGCCGTAGCAACCCCGCGCCGCGCCCGCCACCCGCCCGAGGCGCGGGTCGAGGACCGGCGTAAAGGCCGCGATCGTGGGCTGCCACGCGTGCGGGGCTCCCAGCTGACTCGCCAGCGCCGTCGCGGGGATATAGCCTCCCGAAATGAGCAGGCAGTCGGCGTGCAGCACGCCAGGATGGCCACCGGCGAGTGCCGCGAATCTCAGGCGCTGCACCGAGCGACCTCCCGCCACACTCTGGACCACTGCGCCACTGTGAACGCGGATGCCCAGCGCGCGGGCGCGATCGGCCGCCCGCGAGTTCGTGCGCACGTCGATCACGCCGGCGTTGGCAATGCCCGCCGCGGCGAATTCGAACACCGTCTGGTAGGCCTCGTCCGAATTGAGGAAGAAGGCCGGGCGCGCACCGACGGCGACTCCGTAGCGGCGCAGATAAGCGAGCGCCGCGCCGGCCAGCATCACGCCGGGCAGATCGTTGCCGGGAAAGGCGATGAGTCGCTCGATCGCACCGGTGGCGAGCAGCACGCGTCTGGCGCGGATGATCCTCAACCTCTCCCTGAGCCCGTGAAATCGGGCTGACTCCCCGGGAGCAAGTGTCTCGAGCGCCGCGTAGACGCCGTGGCCATAGGCGCCGACCACGCAGCTGCGCGGCAGGCGGCGCACGTTCTCGAGCCTGGACAGGGCTGCGATCATCGCTTCCCGCCAGGCCTGCCAGCGTCGGTCAAGGAGTGTAGCGCCGCCCAGCGCTGCATCCTGCTCGAGGAGCATGACGCGCGCTCCGGTGAGTCCCAGGCGCTGCGCGGCCGCGAGGCCTGCGCTTCCAGCGCCAATCACCAGCACGTCCGCGTGATCGTGCACGGTCTCGGCGGGCGCGGCGGGCGCAGCGGGCGCAGCGGGCGCAGCGGGCGCAGCGAGATGGCTCCTGGCGGTGGCGAGCCGGCCGAGGCCCGCTGCGCGGCGAATCGCCGGCTCGTAGAGCCGTTCCCAGGCCCACCCGGGCGCCATGAACGTCTTATAGTAGAAGCCCGCGGGCAGGAAGCGGGCGGCAAGATTGCCGATCGAGCGCACATCGAAGCGGAGCGAGGGCCAGCGATTCTGGCTCTCGGCGATGAGGCCCTCCCGCAGTGCCAGCGTCGTCGCCAGCCGGTTCGGTTCCCGTCCCGCAGGGCCGAGTATATCGACCAGCGCGCAGGGCTCTTCCGATCCAGCCGTGACGATGCCGCGCGGCCGGTGATACTTGAAGCTGCGCCCGACGAGCCGGACGCCGTTGGCGAGCAGTGCGGAGGCCAGCGTATCGCCGTGCAGCCCCTGCAGCGGACGCCCGTCGAAACTGAATCTCAGGGGTACGGCGGACTGGGTCCACAGCCCGGTGCCGATGCGGCTGGAGCCGCTCACTGGGCCACGTCTTGTGGTGGCGCAGTGAGCCGATCCTGCGCCTGGCCGACCGCGTGGATCTCGTGCGTCACCGTGTGGCGGATGAGCTTGAGGAGCTTGCGGCAGCCGCCGACGTGCAGCCACCACTCGAGGTGCCAGCCGCTGGGGTTCGCGCGTTCATAGGTCTGGGCGCAGCACTCCGCGAGGCTGGCGCCCAGCCCTAAGCGCGGCTGGGAAGCATCGCCGCGATAACGAAACTCGGCTTCGTCGCGCAGGCCGCACCAGGGACATGGGATTCGCAGCACGGGCTTGCCGGTCAATGCACGTAGGGGAACGGGCCCAGTCCGCGCTCGTCGACCGTGCGGCCCGCGGCATAGCGATCGAGACCCAGGTGTGCTGCCAGCGGATGCGGCTCGCCGCGGGCAATCAGATGGGCGGTGGCCATTCCGCCGGCCGGGATCGCCTTGAAGCCGCCGTAGCACCAGCCGCAGTTGAGCAGCAGACCGGCGAGCGGCGTGCGCGAAATGATCGGCGAACCGTCCATGCTCATGTCCATGACGCCGCCCCATTGCCGCAGGATCCGCAGCCGCGCCAGGGCGGGCATCAGGGTCAGGCCCGCGGCCGCCACATCCTCGGCCATCGGCAGGGTGCCGCGCTGGCCGTAGCTGTTGTAGCCATCGATGCCCCCGCCGAATACGAGCCCACCCTTGTCCGACTGGCTGACGTAGAAATGCCCGGCGCCGTAGGTGAGGACCACGTCGAGCACGGGCTTGATCGGCTCGCTCACGAAAGCCTGCAGGACGTGCGTCTCGATCGGCAGGTGCAAGTCCGCCATGGCCGCGAGTCGCGAGGAATGCCCCGCGACCGCGAGGCACACGACGTCGGCTGCGACGAGGCCGTACGGAGTCTCCACGCCGCGCACCCGATCGCCCTCGCGGCGGATGCCCGTCACCTCGCAATGTTCGATGATGTCCACGCCGGCCGCGGAGGCCGCACGCGCATAGCCCCAGGCCACCGCATCGTGCCGCACGGTGCCGCCCCGGGGTTGCAGAAAGCCACCGAGCACCGGGTAGCGCCCGTTATCCAGTTCGATCAGGGGTACCAGGGCCTTGACCGCATCGCGGTCGAGGGCCAGGGCGTCCACCGACAGCAGCCGCATGCCGTTGGCACGGCGCGTGAACAGGTCGCGCTGCGATTCCGTGTGGAACAGATTCAGCGTGCCGCGCTGGCTGACCATGGCGTTGAAATTCAGCTGGCGCTCGAGTCCCTCCCAGAGGCGCAGCGAATAGTCGTAGAAGCGCACATTCTCCGGGCGAAAATAGTTGGAACGGATGATGGTCGTATTGCGCCCGACATTGCCGAGGCCGAGCGGGCCCTTTTCGATGACCGCGACGTCGCTGATGCCGAACGCGGTGGCGAGGTAGTAGGCCGTCGCCAGCCCCTGGCCGCCGGCGCCCACGATCACCACCCGGTAGCGGGAGCGCGGCGTCGCCTTATGCCAGGCGCGTGACCAGCCGCGATGGCCGCCGAGCCCTTCCAGGAACAGTCGCACGGCGGAATATCGACCGCTCGCTGCGCGCTGCGCATTCGCATGAATCGGGCGTGTTTTCAGCACCAGGGGGATCCGCGCTCGCGGTCGCAGCATTTGAGCACGCCCCATAGGGGTTTACAAGTACGCCCAGCCCGTGTCGCGGGCTTGACGCGCGCGGCAACAACCGACAACTTGTGCAGATGGGTCGGAGTGGAGGCGCCGCTTGTCGAAGCTGCTGAAGTCCCTGGGTGTTGCCGCGCTGCTCGCGCTCGGCAGCCTGGGCTCCGCGCACGCCGCCGTGGTCGTATCCTCGAAGCTGTCGAGCGAGTCGGTGATGATCGGCCAGATGATCCGGTTGCTGCTCAATGCGGCCGGGATCCAGACCGTGGATCGCACCGCACTCGGCGCGACTCCGGTGGTCCGCAAGGCGCTGACCGCCGGTGAGATCGACATCTACACCGAATATACGGGCAACGCCGGTTTCTTTTTTAACCGCAGCGCCGATCCGGCCTGGAAGGATCTGCGGCGCGGCTACGAGCTCGGATCCCGTCTCGACTACGAAGCCAACCGGATTGTCTGGCTGACGCCGGCCAATGCAAGCAACGCCTGGGCGCTCGCGGTGCGCAAGGATGTCGCCAGGAGCAACCAGCTGCGGACCATGAGCGACTTTGCGCGCTGGGTCAGGGGCGGCGGCCGCGTCGTGCTCGCCTGTTCGGCCGAGTTCGCCAACGCCGGCACGCTGCGTTCCCTCGAGCAGACCTACGGCTTCAGGATGCGTTCGGATCAGCTGATCGTGCTGGCCGGTGGGGAAACCTCGGCGACCATCGGGGCGGCCGCGGCGCGCACCAACGGCACCAATACGGCGATGGTGTACGGCACCGATGGCGGGATCGTCGCAGCGGACCTGCAGTTGCTGGACGATGACAAGCACGACCAGCCCGTCTACGCACCCGTCCCGATCATCCGCGAGGCCGTCCTCAGGGCCAATCCGCGCATTGCCCCGCTTGTCGCACCTTTGATGCAGAGCTTTGACAGCGCGACGCTCCAGGCCCTGAACGCGCGGGTCCAGGTCAACGGCGAATCGGCCGCTTCGGTTGCCGAGGATTATCTGAAATCCCGCGGACTCCTGCGGTGAGCCTGCGCCGGCTCCCAGCGCTCGATCCGCTGGGCACGCTGCTCAGCGCCGTCGGTGTTGCCGCGCTCGTCTTTCTGCCGTTCGTCGTATTCAAGGCCAACCGGATCGTTCCGGGCGAGGTGCGCTCGCTGCTGGACTTTCTGCCGGCCTGGGCGGCAATGGCCTTTGTGCTCGTGCTGCTCCTGGTTGCAGTCGTTGCCGTCAGAGTGCCCAATGCGAGGCTGCGCCTTGCCGTGGCCCTGGCTGGGGTGATCGCCGTCGCAATTGCCATCGCGGTGGCCGGCAATGCCTTGACTCCGCCCGGCAACAAGGTCGTGCGCG
>DASWFL010000013.1:0-1620 GCA_036394255.1 Steroidobacteraceae bacterium | reverse complement strand
CGTGACCAGCTGATTGAGCCCGACCCATTCGGCGAAGGATTTCTCGCGCAGTTGCAGAGTGCCCTGTGCCGCGGAATTCAGGGCGGTCATGAGAGCGCCCATGCCGAGGGCGACGAGCACCAGTGCCACCAGCACTTCGATCAGCGTGAAGCCGCGCACACGCCGCTCGCCGTTCATGTCGGTTTCTCGATGATTGCACCCACCTCGAACTTACCGGCGCTCGAGCCCGTCAATGCAGTGCTGCGGCCGGTGCCGGTGCGCGACAGGGTCAGCTTGAAACTGGTCAGATCGCCGTTGGAATACAGCATCACCTGCGGGGTCAGGTCCGGCACAGTGCCTGGCGTCGGGGTCACACCGCCGCCTTGAGTCGCACGACTGAGTTGAGTCGTGTCGCTGCCAGGGGTTGGAGCGGCAGCGGGCCGTGCCGTCGCGGCCGGAGGCGATGCCGCTGCCGCGCTTCGCGGCAGCACGATGGCGCGACCCTCGATCACCAGCGCGACTTCGAGTCCGGCGGGGAGCTTCCGCGGGCGCAATGCATCGTCCAGCGGATCCTCGAGCCATCGTGCCTGGCGGTTGTCGTACATGAGAAACCGAAAGCCGCCCTGTTCACAGCGCAGTCCGTACTCCACCGTCTGCAGCGCCGCGCGCTCCCGCACATAGTCGATCAGCGCCGCCAGGCGGTCGCGCTCCTGCTCGAGCTGGCTGTCCTTGCCGCGGCCGCCGAGCGACAGCAGCGTGGCGGCGGCCACGAGGCCGATGATGACGATCACCACCATCAGTTCGATCAGCGTGAAGCCCGCCGGTAAACGCCGGGCGGCGCGGTTCCGACTCATGGCCGGAGACGTGGCGGCGGGCACGGGCGCGGAGGCGCGCACGGCTCGCTACTGATCCAGATTCCAGTTGCCGATGTCGGCGTTGATCCCATCGCCACCCGGCTGGCTATCGGCGCCGAGGGTGTACAGGTCGTACTCATTGCCATGCTTGCCGGGAATTTCATACAAATAGGCGTTGCCCCAGGGATCCTTGTTGAGGTGCTGCAGGTAGCCCCCGGCGCGCCAATTCTTGATCAGGGTGGAATCCGGCTTCTGCACCAGGGCCTGCAGGCCGAGCTCCGTGGTCGGGTATACGTAGTTATCGAGCTTGAACATGGTCAGGGCCGTCTGTATCGCCTGGACATCCTGCTTCGCCTTGGCGATGCGAGCGTCGTCGACGCGGCTCAGAAACTGCGGCACGACCACCGCGGCCAGCAGGCCGATGATGATGACCACGACCATGATTTCAATCAGCGTGAATCCGCGCTGGCGCGCCAGCAGCGGTGGCGCCGAATTCCAGGCTGGGCGCTCGAGTCTACGCATGGTGTTTCCGTGCCGGCTTAGGCGTTAGCATGGCCATGGATGATGATAACAAATGCCCGTGAGGACCCGGCGAAGCCGGACCCCGCGCTCCTGCGCTCGCTCAACTGCGACGGCCGCTACGGTTTGACCCTGCTGGCGGTCCTCGGGTTCCTCGGCCTGCTGGCCGCGGGCGGATCCGGCTGGGCCACGCCGTTGCGCTACGAGCGCGCGGCGATCCGCGCGGGGGAATGGTGGCGCCTGCTTACGGCACATGGGGTCCATCTGG
>DASWFL010000012.1:0-9668 GCA_036394255.1 Steroidobacteraceae bacterium | reverse complement strand
CGGCGGCAGCGCTGCCACGGAAGGCGCAGCGCGGGCCAAGTGCAAGGACGGGACGGTGTCCCATTCCAGGCAGCACCGGGGCGCGTGCTCGCATCACGGCGGCGTCGCCGAGTGGCTCGATAAGTAACGGGCAGCGAATGCGCCGGTGCCGACCCGTCAGACGTCGAGGTTGGCCACCGACAGCGCGTTCTTCTCGATGAACTCGCGGCGCGGTTCGACCTGGTCTCCCATCAGCGTGGTGAAGATCTCGTCGGCCGCGACCGCATCGTCGATACGCACCTGCATGAGCCGGCGCGTTTCGGGATTAATCGTCGTATCCCAGAGCTGCTCGGGATTCATCTCGCCCAGGCCCTTGTAGCGCTGGATCGCCTGGCCCTTGCGCGCCTGCTCGAACAGCCAGCGCATCGCCTCCTTGAAGGAGCCGACCTCGACTCGCTCCTCGCCGCGCGCCACCACCGCTCCCTCCCCGATGAACCCGGCCAGCGTACTGCCCAGTTCAGCGATGCGGCGATACTCGGCTGAGTCGAAGAACTCGCGTGTGAGAAGTTTGTCCGTGACCGAGCCATGCTGCGTGCGATGCACGATGACGCGGGCCGTGTGCCCGTCGGTCGCCGCGCGCACCTCGGCGCGGAAACTGCGCTCCGAGTCGGCCGTGGCGTTCAGGCTCTGCACGAGTCCGGCGCACCAGCCCGACAGGAAGCCCGGACGATCGAAACTCTCGAGCGTCACTTCGGGCTGGTAGATCAGCGCATCCAGCAGCCGCTCGTCATAGCGGCGCGCCCAGCGCCGGATGATGGCCTGCACTTCCATGTACCGGCGGGCCAGCAACTCGAGGGCCGAGCCGCTCAGCGGCGGCGCGCCCGCACTCACCTGGAGCGAAGCCGCATCCAGCGCACTCGAGAGCAGCAGTGCATTGAGCTCGTTCTCGTCCTTGACGTAGGTCTCCGCCTTGCCGCGCTTGACCTTGTAGAGCGGCGGCTGGGCGATGTAGATGTGGCCGCGCTCGATGAGCAGCGGAATCTGCCGGTAAAAGAAGGTCAGGAGCAGCGTGCGGATGTGCGAGCCGTCGACGTCCGCATCCGTGTTGTGACAGCAGATGCCACCCATGCCGGCGACAAAATTCTCGTCGCCTTCCACAGAGAAGTCGTAGACATAGCCGTTACTGGGGGTCACTTCCTCGATGGAGCGAATCGGAAGGCCCATCAGATCGCCATTGAGGAGTTCGAAGCGCCTGTTAGTGCCTATCTTGGTATCGGCCAGTCGCGCACGCAGGCGATCAGCGCCGGCATGGTCGCGCCATATGGGTTCGAGGCGGACCAGGTCCTCCGTCGCAGTCACGGTCGTCGTCCAGTAGGGCAATCTCGTCTGGCAGGGCTGGCCCCGAATCTGACGCACGACGCCGTCGGGTTGCATTTCGCTTTGCGAAGCCACGACGCCAAAGGAGCTCAACAGGTACACAAGACCGCTCGCGATCTCATACGACGAGGTAGTAAAACAGATCCGGCCCTCCACGGCCGTGCCGTCACCCAGCAGATACCCGCGCAGGAACTCCAGTTTCATGGAGGCGGGGGCATTGAAGACGAGATCCGGAATGCGCTTGGTACCGGCATCCACGCCATCGAACCCAAAGACGCGTTGCCAGGCGAGCGCGGCAATGCGATTGACGAGCTTGACCTCCCCGGCCCGGCCTGGAGTCTGGTAGTAGCTGGGCGCGAGACCGAACAACTTGCGTAGTCGCTCGCTCATCTCTGCGGCGAATCGCTGGTTCCCCCTCCCAATTGCGAGGCGGACGCCATTGCGGCCTGAGCAGGAGCCTTCCGCCAGGTAGAAGCCCAGCAGGCCGAACAGGGAGTCGTCGACCGCAAGAAAGCGGGGCACGCCTTTCTCCGCATAGTGCTCCGGCGTCAGCTCGAGATCCTCGCGCTCTGCAAACCACTCGATATCGCCGGCACTAAGCGTTGCCAGCGAAACATAGTCCTTCACTGCATTGCGGCCGGAGCCACGATATTGCGATGCCCAGGTGTGCTCCAGGCGGCTTAAGCCTACTTTCACTCTGGGCATGACGGCCGCGAAATCGGCGCCGACCGCGGCGAGATAGGCTTCGAAATGTTCTATCGTCGGCCGCAGCGCGCCGTTCTCCCATCCATAGAAAGTAATAGGCTGCGCGATTCCTATCTGGTCGCAGAGGTCCTTGTTCGTGATACCGCTCGCGCGCCGCTGATCCGCCAGTACGCGCGCGACTTCGAGTGGGATTTCAACGCGGGGCGAGCTCATTTGGGAGTTCGCAGCATGCCGCGCCAGGACTCGGCGGCGATACCAGTCTTCGACGGCCGGACCGCGCACCCAGATCTGCTGAGCCGCGGCCGGCACCGACCATAGACGCTGCAACAAATCGATGCGCGTCGGCACGTCCTCCGGCAGTCGGAGGGTCTTCGGTGCGACCAACTGATCAGTGACCCGAAGCCGATCGCCGCGCTTCAACTTCACGCTGCCATGCTCGTTCACAAATACGCTATGGCTGCCCGTCACCCGTACGCTGCGCCCATAGGCCGTGCGAACTCGAAACAGCTTGTCATCCAGCGGATGACGGATGATGGCCCTGATGGGCCGGAAGCGCGTTCGTTGATCCTGCAAGCCGAAGCAGAGCACTTCGCCCAGATCCGGGTGGCGAAGTTTTTCGCTGTGGCCGTCGGACTCCACCGCGCCGGACGCGGCGTGCGCCGCTAAGGTTTGGTCGATAAACAGGCCAATGCGAATCATGCGCACGCTGCGCGAAGGGTCACGCACGAAGACGTGATCGTCGCCGTCGACGCTCATGATGATAACGCGGTGATAGCGCAGCTTCGCGATATCGAACTCGTCGCGACCGATGCCGCAACCCAGCGCCGTGATCAGGGTGCCGACCTCCGCCGAGGAAATCATCTTGTCGAAGCGCGCCCGCTCGACGTTTAGGATCTTGCCCTTGAGGGGCAGGATCGCCTGCGTGCGCCGATCGCGGCCCTGCTTGGCGGAGCCGCCGGCGGAGTCGCCCTCGACGATGAAGATTTCCGAGAGCGCGGGGTCTTTTTCCTGGCAGTCGGCCAGCTTGCCGGGCAGGCCGGCGATATCGAGCGCGCCCTTGCGCCGCGTCATCTCGCGCGCCTTGCGCGCCGCCTCGCGCGCACGCGCCGCGTCGATGATCTTGGCGACAATCGCCTTGGCCTGGCTGGGCTGCTCGAGCAGGAATTCACCCAGCTTGGTGGCGACGGCGGTTTCGACCACACCCTTGACTTCCGAGGACACCAGCTTGTCCTTCGTCTGCGAAGAAAATTTCGGATCCGGCATCTTCATCGAGAGAATGGCGGTGAGTCCTTCGCGGGCGTCATCACCGGTCGTGGGCACCTTTTCCTTCTTGGCGGCCGTTTCTTTTTCGATATAGTCATTCAGCGTACGCGTCAGCGCCGCGCGGAAGCCGGACAGATGCGTGCCGCCGTCCTTCTGCGGAATATTGTTGGTGTAGCAGTACATGCTCTCCTGGTAGGAGTCATTCCACTGCAGCGCAACTTCCACGCTGATTGGCCCTTCCTGGGTGCGGAACCAGAACACGCTCTCGTGCACCGGCGTGCGGCCGCGGTTCAGATGCTTGACGAAAGCCTGCAGGCCACCGGCATGCTGGAACACGTCGCGCTTGTCTTCGCGCTCATCGTTGAGCTCGATGCGCACGCCGGAGTTGAGGAAGGACAACTCCCGCAGCCGCTTGGCCAGCGTTTCGTAGACGAACTGGATGTTGGTGAAGATTTTGCCGCTCGGCCGGAAGCGGATGGTGCTGCCGCGCTCGGTACACGGGCCGACGTCGGCCAGCGGAGCCACGGGCTCGCCCAGGTGGTATTCCTGCCGGTGCATGCGCCCCTCACGGCAGATCGTCAGCAGCAGGGTGTCCGACAGCGCGTTGACGACCGAGACGCCTACGCCGTGCAGGCCACCCGAAACCTTGTAGGAACTGTCATCAAACTTACCGCCCGCGTGCAAAACGGTCATGATCACTTCGGCGGCCGAGCGTCCCTCTTCCGGGTGGATGTCCACCGGTATGCCCCGGCCGTTGTCCGTGACGGTGACGGATTCGTCGGCGTGGATGGTGACCGTTATCCGGTCGCAATGGCCCGCCAGAGACTCGTCGATGGCGTTGTCGACGACCTCGAAAACCATGTGATGCAGGCCGCTGCCGTCATCGGTATCACCGATGTACATTCCGGGTCTTTTCCGCACTGCATCAAGACCCTTTAAGACCTTGATTTTACTGGAATCATAGACATCAAGCTGGGTCATGCGTGGGCCCTTATTAACATACTCATATTATAGCTTGGTAACGCGGCCATGTTCCACGTGAAACACCTGCTCCGGCTCCCCAAATCGGGCCTCTTCCGGATGGAGCGCGGTGACGATGAGTTGGCCCCTCATCTTGCGGATTTCCCCCAGCATCGCCTCGGTGTGCGGCCGGTCGAGTTCAGCCGCCGGATCGTCGAGCAACAGCGTCGGCGGCCGCCGTCCCCCGCTCCCGGCCAGGCGAGCCATCGCCAGTGCCAGGGCCGCGCCGAGGAGTTTCTGCTGGCCACGCGAGAGCACTTCGCGCGCGGGCCGTCCGTCGATCCGCAGCAAGACATCGAAGCGGTGGGCGCCGCTGCAGGTGGTCTTGCGCTCCAGATCGCGCGGCCGATGGGTTGCCAGGATTTCGAGCAGACTGCGTTCCTGGCCCCAGCCCCGGTAGAACCCCAGGGTCACGGGCTCGCCCAGCAAGGCTGAGAGGGTCTCGCGCCAGTAGGGCTCCAGCAGGGACAGGGTGCGGCCCCTCGACTCGGCCAGCCGCTCGCCGAGCCGCGCCAGCTCCGGCTCCCAGGCTGAAGGGTCCGCCGCCTGCTTCAACGCGGCGTTGCGCTGCTTGAGGGTCCTGGAATAGTCCATCCACGTGCCCCCGAAGCTTGGTTCCACGTGGAACACTCCCCAGTCCAGCCAGCGGCGGCGGTAGGCAGGACCCTCCTCCACCAGGCGATGAATCCCGGGATCGAGCACCTGGACGGGAAAGGCCTCTGACAACTCAGCCAGCGATCGGACCTCGCGCCCGGCGAGCCGGACATTCAGGCCCCCGAATCGATCAAAGCTGAGGCCGAGCACCGGGAAACTGGTGTCGTCGGTTCGGCCGAGGACCGACAGCCCGGCCGCATCGTGTGCGATCAGCTGTTCCGTATGGCGGGTACGGAAGGAGCGTCCACGTCCCAGCAGGTAAACGGCCTCGAGCACCGAGGTCTTGCCGGAGCCGTTTGGGCCAGCCACGAGGTTGACGTGCGGGTGGAGCTCGAGCTGGACCTGCCGGAGGCAGCGCAGGCGCTCGATCTCGAGTGCCAGCAGGCTCATCGGGGCGCTTTAAAGGCGCATGGGCATGACGACGAATTTCACCGAGGTGTCGCCTGGCGCGCGAATCAGGCAACTGGAGTTCGAATCGGTCAAGGCGACCTCCACCGTATCGACGTCAACGGCCGCCAGGGCCTCCAGGAGGTAGGTGACATTGAAGCCGATTTCCATCTCATCGCCCGTATAGGCCACCTCCACCTGATCTTCAGCCTCTTCCTGCTCGGGGTTATGTGCCTGGATCGTGAGCTGATTTGCGCCGAACGTGAGGCGAACTCCGCGATATTTCTCATTGGAGAGGATGGAAGTACGCTGCAGGGCCTGGCGCAGTGCATCACGGCCGGCGCTCATGGAAAAGGGCGGTTTGGTCGGTATGACCCGCCCATATTCGGGGAACTTGCCATCGATAAGCTTCGAAGTGAAGCGAATATCGCCGATCTGGGCACGAACGTGATTGGTGCCGATGCTGAGTTCGATGTCCCCGTCCCCGCCCAGGATGCGCTGCAGCTCCAGGATGCCCTTGCGCGGAACGATGACCTGCTGGCTGCCGTCCATGGCCTCGGGCAGATCGGTCTCGGCGAGGGAGAGCCGGTGGCCGTCGGTGGCGACCGCCCGCAACTTCTTGCCGGAGCTCTCGAGCAGGGTGCCGTTGAGGTAATAGCGCACGTCCTGCTGCGCCATGGAGAAATGCGTCTTCTCGATCAGCCGGCGGAACTGCTCCCGACTCACGCGGATGGCCTGGCGGGCGTGGATCTCCTCCACCACCGGAAATTCACTCGCTGGCAGACTCGAGAGCGTGAAGCGGCTCCGGCCCGCCTTCACCACCACCCGCTCCGCCTCGCGCACCAGCGAAACGCTCGCCTTCTCCGGCAGGGCGCGCACGATCTCCAGTAATTTCCGGCCCGGCACCGTGATATCGCCGGCCTGCTGCACCGTGACGCTGGCGCTCGCAACGAGTTCCACTTCCAGATCCGTACCGGTGACCGTGAGTTTGTCGCCGCGTGCGATCAGCAGCACGTTCGCCAGCACCGGCATGGTCTGCCGCCGCTCGACGACTCCCATCACGCTTTGCAGGGGTCCGAGCAGACTCTCACGCGACGCGGAGACTTTCATAGTTATGAGTTCTTCTTGAGATTTAAGACAGTAATGATTATTAGGCCTGTGAAGACTGGGGACAACCGCTTTCGGCAGCGCTCGCTCTGGAAAATCGCCGCGCCTGGCGAAAGCCTCATCCGCTCAACTACGTCCCCTGACTGTGCGCGTGCTGTGGGTAAAGCTATCCCCAATCTTGCCCACAGCTTCTGAGTACTCAACCCGCCAGGGTTCTCAACAGGATTGAAAAATCCTCCTGGATGCGCGGCTCGCTGTCCCGCAGCTCCCGGATCCGCCTGCAGGCGTGCATCACGGTGGTGTGATCGCGGCCGCCGAAGGCATCGCCGATCTCCGGCAGGCTGTGGGTCGTGAGTTCCTTCGCCAGTGCCATCGCCACCTGCCGCGGGCGAGCGACCGAGCGGCTGCGGCGCTTGGAGAGCAGATCGGCGATCCGCACCTTGTAGTATTCGGCCACCGTCTTCTGGATGTTGTCGACGGTGATCAGGCGCGCCTGCAGCGTGAGCAGGTCCTTGAGCGCCTCGCGGGCAAATTCCAGCGTGATGGCCCGCCCGAGGAAGCGCGCGTTGGCGATCACGCGACGCAGGGCACCCTCGAGTTCGCGGACGTTCGAGCGTATGCATTTCGCTATGAAAAAAGCCACTTCCTCGGGCAATTCGACGCCGACGAGCTGGGCCTTGCCGAGCAGGATCGCCACGCAGGTCTCCAGGTCCGGCGGCTCGATGGCCACCGTGAGGCCCCAGCCGAAACGCGACTTCAGCCGCTCTTCGAGGCCGTCGACTTCCTTGGGATAACGGTCGCAGGTGAGGATCACCTGATGCTGGCCTTCGATCAGCGCGTTGAAGGTGTGGAAGAATTCCTCCTGCGAGCGGTCCTTGCCGGCGAAGAACTGGATGTCATCGATCAGCAGCGCGTGCAGCGAGCGGTAGGTGTTCTTGAATTCGTTGATGGTGTTGTGCTGGAGCGATCGCACCATGTCGCTGACGAAGCGCTCGGAGTGCACATAGGCGATTCTGGCCTCCGGCTTGCGCTCGCGGATCAGATGGCCGATCGCATGCATGAGGTGGGTCTTGCCCAGGCCCACGCCGCCGTAGATGAACAGTGGGTTGTAGGCGGAGCCCGGATTCTCCGCCACCTGCTGCGCCGCCGCCTTGGCGAAGTGGTTGCTCTTGCCCTCGATGAAACTGCCGAAGGTGAAGTTGGCGTTCAGCGGCACGCCGGCAAAGGCAGTGCTGCGAGCCGCCGCGGCCGGCGCGCGTGGGCTGCTTTCCGCCGCGGCGCCGGCGCTCGCGGGCACTTCGCGCGAACCGATCTCGATCGTCACGGGCAGTCCGCCATCGGCGCGCAGGATCGCCTCGATGCGCGCCATCAGATTCGTGCGCACCCAATCGACGACGAAGCGATTGGGTGCAAGCAGCCGCAGCCGCTCGCTGTTTTCCACGGCCTGGAGGGGCCGGACCCAGGTGTTGAATTGCTGTTCGGGCAGCTCGCTCTCGAGCGCGCCGACACAGCGGGACCACGTTGCGCTCAAGCGTCTCGCCGCCTTAAGGTCTGCTGTCGATGGAGGAAAAGGGGTCGAAGTCTATACCCATCAGCGGCTGGCCCGGAAGCGTTCGCGTATTGACATGCCGCGGCCCCGAACGTACCCTGCCCGCCCATTTTTCGTGGAATTTCCGGACCTTGTTCAGCCATGAAACGCACCTACCAGCCCAGCAAGGTCCGCCGCGCCCGCACGCATGGGTTTCGCGCCCGGATGGCCACGAAGAACGGTCGTAAAGTGCTCGCGCGGCGACGCGCCAAGGGCCGCAAACGGCTGATCCCCTAGAGATTTTGTGATCGCCGGCGCATCCAGCAGCGGGCCGGATCGCCCCTCCTTGAGGTTCCAGCGCGCCCAGCGGTTGCGCCGCCCGGCGGAGTTCCAGGCTGCCTACCGCCAGGGCCGCCGCTTCGGGAACGAGCTGCTGTCGGCCACGGTCCGCCCCAATGACCAGCCGATTGCGCGGCTCGGCCTGTCGATCGCGGCGCGCACCGTAGGCAATGCGGTCAGCCGCAATCGCCTGCGACGGCAGATTCGGGAAAGTTTCCGCCTGCTGCAGCAGAGCTTGCCGCCGGTGGATATCGTGATCGGTGCGCGCGCGGCGGCGCGCAGCGCGGCGGCCGGGGCGTTGCGTGAGAGCCTGCAGGTCCTGTGGAAGCAGATCATAGAAGCATGGGCAAAACGATAATTCAGCAGCTGATCCGCCTCTACCAGCGCGCCCTGAGCCCGCTGCTGGGGCCGCGCTGCCGCTACTATCCGAGTTGCTCGCAGTACGCCCTCGAGGCGCTCGAAGAGCACGGCCTGCTGCGCGGGCTCGGGCTCGCACTCAGGCGCATCGGCCGCTGCCATCCGCTCCATCCCGGCGGCTTCGATCCGGTGCCACCACGTCCGGGCTCGCAGGCGGGTCATGTTCCCCAAGGCTAGTCTGCGCATGATCCTGTGGGCGACGCTGGTGATGGCGTTGCTGTGGAACTACCTCGCCTGGATGCAGGCGTACCCGCCTGCTCCGCCGGAAGCTGCCGTGACTGCGCCCGGCAGCACAGGGCCGGGCGCCGCCCCTGCCCTGGGCGGCTCGGTGCCGGTGTTGTCTGCGGCGCCGGCCAGCCCGGCCAGCCCAGCCAGCGCGGCTGCGCCGGCATCGTCGCCGGCACTGCCTGGTAACCCCTCGGCGGCGCCCATCGCGCCGCTGGTGCATGTGGTGACCGATGTCCTCGATGTGGGCATCAGCCTCGCCGGCGCAGAGCTGACGCGCGCCGACTTGCTGGCCTATCCACAGGTCAAGGGCGGGCAGGAGCGGGTGCGGCTGCTTAACCGCGACAGTGACCAGAGCCTGTTCGTGCTGCAATCCGGGCTCCTGGGTGCCGCCGGGACGGCGATGCCCAACCACCTGGCGATGTTCGACACCGCGACGCGGGAAGTGCGGCTGGCGGCAGGACAGGAGGCGCTGCGCGTGCCGCTCAGCTGGACCGACGGCGCGGGCGTGACGGTGACCAAGACTTACGTCTTCCATCGCGGCCGCTACGCGATCGATCTCGAATATCAGGCGCGCAACGCCTCTGCGGCACCGTGGCAGTTCGCGCCCTACGCGCAGATCCTGCGCAACAATGATCCGGTCGCCACCTCCTACTTTCATCCCGAA
>DASWFL010000011.1:0-7706 GCA_036394255.1 Steroidobacteraceae bacterium | reverse complement strand
GAAGCGGTGCGGGCCGATGCTACGATCACTTTCGTCGCCCCCAAGAGCGGCCTGTACCTGGGGGTGGGTCCCGAGTTCGTGGGGCGCCTCTATTGCGACGATCTGCAGTTGCCGCCGCCCGCCGGCGCGGCCGCCCGCCCGCTGCTGGAGTGGCTCGACGAGACGGATATTGCGCAGGCCCTGCCGGCGCGTCCACGCGCCGCGCACAAGGGCGACTTCGGCCGCGTGCTGCTGATCGCCGGCGGGCCGGGGATGGCCGGTGCGGCACGTCTGGCCGGCGAGGCCTGCCTGCGCTGCGGGGCAGGGCTGGTGACCGTTGCCACGGCACCGGAAAACCTCACGGCCATCGTCGCGAATCGACCGGAACTGATCTGCCTGGCCGCCGCTGATGCCAGGGACCTTGCCGCCCCGCTCGCGGCCGCCACGGTCGTTGCGATCGGCCCCGGGCTGGGCACCGGTCCCTGGGCGAGCGGCCTGCTCGATGCTGCCCTCGCCAGCGGCAAGCCACTCGTGCTCGACGCGGATGCGCTGAATCTTTTGGCTGCGGCGCGGAAGCGGCCGCCCGAGGGGGCCGTCATCACACCGCACCCTGGGGAAGCCGGCCGCCTCCTCGGCGCCAGTTCGGAGGCGGTCCAGGCGGATCGGCTGGGATCGCTCCATCGCCTGGTCGATCAGACGGGCGCCGTGGTGGTGCTCAAGGGAGCGGGCACGCTGGTCGGTGCCCCAGGTCGCATCAGCGCCATCTGCCCGCACGGCAACCCCGGGATGGCGGCCCCGGGGATGGGCGATGTCCTGACCGGTGCCATTGCCGCGATCCTCGGCCAATGCGGCGACCCGTGGCGCGCGGCGCGCGCCGGCGTCGTGGCCCATGCGCTCGCCGGCGATGAGCTGGCCGGTCGGGGCGGCCGTGGCATGCTGGCCCTGGAGCTGGCTGGACGCCTGTCCGGCTGGGTGAACGGCAGCGGCACCGGGCCCCAAAAGGGCCCCGACACCGGGGCGGAGCAGTGACGATTGAGCTGGCGCTAGCGGACAGCGAGCACACCGAGCGGCTTGGCGCGGCGATCGCCCGCTGCGGGCCGCGCTCGGCCAAAGAGCCACTGATCGTCTACCTGCAGGGTGAATTGGGCGCGGGCAAGACGACCCTGGCGCGCGGGCTGCTGCGCGAGCTCGGCGTGACGGGCGTCGTGCGCAGCCCGAGCTACACCCTGCTGGAATCCTATGAATCAGGCGGGCTGCGCGTGCTGCACCTGGACCTGTATCGCCTCGATGGAGCGCAGGACCTGGCGGCGCTGGGCTGGCGCGATGAGTGGACGGCGGGCGCGCTGTTCCTGGTCGAATGGCCCGAGCGCGCGACCGGGGCCCTGCCGCCCGCGGATCTGCAGCTGAGGCTCTCGATCGCCGGCCAGGGCCGCCATGCACGGATCGATGCTGCGACGGCGGCCGGGACGGCCTGGCTCGACTCCCTCCGCGGCGAACCGGCCATCGCAGAAATGAATCGAGTTTAATTTCCTAGGCTCATGATTAGCATTGAATAATTATTGGCCACGTCATAGAGTGCGGTCGTCGGTGGCTTCAGGACCTGTATCCGGCACTATAAATGTCCCGCTTTCTTTCCCCCGTCCTGCTGATCCTGGCCGCGCTCGTGGCGGGGGCGGCGCCCGCGGCCGCCCAGGCCGCAGCCCTGCTGCAGGCGGCGGCGCTCAGCGGCGATGCCTCCGGCCTCACCCTGACCCTCGGCCTGTCGGCACCCGTACAGCCGGTGGTCTTTGTGCTCAATGCGCCGCGCCGCGTCGTCGTCGATCTGCCCGGCACCCGGTGCGCCGCGGCCCTGCGGCTGCCGCCCGCGGCCGGACTGGTCACGGCGTTGCGCGGAGCTGCTCGCGAGCACGGCAGCTACCGGCTGGTTCTGGAATTGCGCGGGCACCCGAACGAGCTGCCGCGCGTCGCCGCAGTTGGGGAAGCGGGGGACTATCAGCTGCAGATCAGCCTGGGTGCGACACCCAGCTCGACCTCGTTCGCCGCGGCACCGGCACCGGTAGCCTCACCGGCACCGGTATCGTCACCGCCACCGGCAGCGTCGCCGGCAACGTCACCGGCGCCGGCAGCAGCAGTAGCCGTGCGCGTCGTGGCGCCGGCGCATGCGCCGAGCGGCATGGAGCGCGACATCATCGTGGCTATCGATGCGGGGCACGGTGGCGAGGATCCCGGCGCTTCGGGCCCGGGCGGCACGCATGAGAAGAATGTGACGCTGGCGATCGCCCGGGCGCTCGCCGCGCGCATCAATAATCGCCCCGGGATGCACGCCGTGCTCACGCGGGATTCCGACCGTCTCATCGATCTGCGGGAGCGCACCGAGCGGGCTCGCGCTGCGAATGCGGACCTGTTCGTGTCCATACACGCCGATGCGGTGCGCAACCGCGCGATCACCGGCGCGTCGGTCTATACGCTGTCGGATCGCGGCGCTTCGAGCGAGGCGGCCCGCTGGCTGGCCGATCGGGAGAACGCGGCCGTGATGAAGGGCGGGGTTTCGCTGGCCAGTGTGAATCCGAGCCTGGCTTCGGTGCTGGTCGATGCCGCGCAGTCCCAGAACATGGGTGCCAGCGTGGAAGCCGCTGACGAGGTGCTGGCGGCGCTCGACCGGGTAGGCGCCATACGCAAGCGGCTTGTGCAGCATGCGGGCTTCATGGTGCTCAAATCGCCCGATGCGCCCTCGATGCTGATCGAGACCGCCTATATTTCCAATCCGGCGGAGGAACGGAACCTGGCGAGCCGCGCCTACCAGGAACGCCTCGCCGGTGCGATCGAAGCGGGCATCGCGACGTATTTCCAGCGCCATCCGCCGGACGGCACGCGCTACGCCAGTACCCCGCGTGTCACGCCCACGCCTGTCACGCCTACTGTAGCGGACGACTCCGGCGTGTAAACTGCGCGGCCAGCCGCCCTCCAGGGCCCGCGCGCATGCCAATCCGTTTACTCTCCGCCACCCTCATCGACCAGATCGCCGCCGGCGAGGTGATCGAGCGCCCCGCTTCGGTCGTCAAGGAGCTGGTCGAGAACGCGCTCGACGCCGGTGCGCGGCGCATCGAAATCGACATCGAGCAGGGCGGGCTGGGCCTGATTCGCGTGCGCGACGACGGCTACGGTATCGCCTCGAGTGAGTTGCCGCTGGCGGTGCAGCGCCACGCGACCAGCAAGATCGCCACCCTGGAAGATCTCGAGGCGGTGGCCACTCTCGGCTTTCGCGGCGAGGCCTTGCCCTCGATGGGTGCGGTGGCGAGGCTCCGCATCTGCAGCCGCACGGCCGAGGCTCCCGCCGCCACGGAACTGCGCCTCGAGGGTGGGGTGAGTGGCTCGCCGCAGCCGGCGGCGCATCCGCCGGGCACGACGGTGGAGGTGCGCGAGCTGTTCTACAACGTGCCGGCCCGGCGCAAGTTCGTGCGCACCGAACCGACGGAATTCGGGCACATCGCGCGCACCGTCGAGCGCCTGGCGCTGGCGGCTCCGGGCGTGGCCATCCGCCTGCGCCACAACGGCCGGACCAGTCTCGAGTTGCCGGCGGCACAGGACGCCGCCGGCCGCGATGAGCGGGTGGCGCGGATACTCGGCGCCGATTTTGCTGCCCGCTGTCTGCCGGTGCTGCAGGAAGGCGCCCTGCAACTGAGCGGCTGGCTGGGGCTGCCTACCGCCGCGCGTGCCAACAGTGACGGGCAGTTCTGGTTTGTCAACGGACGCGCGGTGCGTGACCGGCTGCTCGGCAACGCGGCCCGCCTGGGGTATCGCGACGTGCTGTATCACGGCCGCCATCCGGCCTACGTCCTCGATCTGCGGCTCGATCCGCGGCTCGTCGATGTCAACGCGCATCCGGCCAAGCTGGAACTGCGCTTTCGCGACAGCCGGGCGGTGCACGAGTACGTGTTTCGTGCGGTAGAGCGCTCGCTCGCCGCCAGCACCGCCGGCGGCACTCCGCCCGCGGTGCTCGCCGGCACAGGGCCAGCGCTGCAGTCACAGCGCTTCCAGTTCGACCTGCCGCAATCCGCCTCGAGCTGGGCGCGCAGCGCCTTCGGAGCTGCCGAGGCCCTGCGCGTAAACGAGCCCAGCTTCGAGATCGGCACTGCGCCGGCGTCCGCGCCGGCGCCGCCGTTTTCCGCCATCGCGGCTGACGAACGACCGTTGGGCTCGGCCATCGCGCAGCTCCACGGGCTGTTCGTGCTGGCGCAGAACCGCGCCGGACTCGTGCTGGTGGACATGCACGCGGCGCACGAACGCGTGCTGTACGAGTCATTCAAGTCCGCGCACGCCGCTGGCGCGCCCGCCTCACAGCGGCTGCTGGAGCCTGTCGCCATCAGTGCCGCGGAACATGAGATCGACACGCTCCTGGGCGCCGGCGAGGACTTCGCCCGCTTGGGGTTCGAGCTCGACCGGCTGGCGCCCACGCAGCTGGCCGTGCGGGCGGTACCGGCGATGCTCGCGGGGGCCGATCTGCCCTCGCTGCTGCGCGAGGTCCTGCGCGATCTGGCCGGCGATCGGGGCGCTCACCATCTGGACGGCGCGGCCGATCGCGTGCTCGGGACGCTCGCCTGCCGCAGCGCCATCCACGCTCACCGGCGGCTCAGCCTGCCGGAGATGGACGCGCTCCTGCGGCAGATGGAAGTCACCGAGCGCTCCGGCCAGTGCAATCACGGCCGGCCGACCTGGACGCAGCTCTCGCTGTCCGAGCTCGACCGGCTGTTCCTGCGCGGCCGATGAACTCGAGGCAGGCGCCCGTGGCGCTGGTGCTCACCGGGCCCACGGGCAGCGGCAAGAGCGACTGGGCGTTGCGCCTGGCCGCGCAACTGCCGGTCGAACTCGTCAGCGTGGATTCCGCACAGGTGTTTCGCGGCATGGACATCGGCACGGCAAAGCCCGCGCCAGATATCCGCGCCACGGTGCCGCACCATCTCATCGATATCCGCGACCCGGCGGAAAGCTATTCGGCCGGCGAGTTCGCGCGCGATGCACGCGCCGCCGTCGCCGCCATCCTGCGGCGCGGCCGGCTGCCGGTGCTGGTCGGCGGCACGATGTTGTACCTGCACGCACTGTTGCGGGGCATGGCGGAGCTGCCAGAGCGATCGCCGCCCTTGCGCGCCGAGCTCGAGGCGCAGGCGGCGAAAGAGGGCTGGGCGGCGCTGCACGCCGAGCTGGCGCGGGTGGACCCGCGGGCAGCCGCCAGGATCCATCGCAACGATCCGCAGCGGATCCAGCGCGCACTCGAGGTGTACCGTCTGACCGGCCGGCCGATCTCGGACTGGCAGGCCGCCACGCCGGCGCCGGAGGGGGAAATGCGCTGGTTGCGCTTTGCGCTCCTGCCGACCGATCGGGCCGCCCACCGCAAGGCGCTGGAGCGGCGCTTTGCCGCCATGCTCGATGCAGGTCTGCTGGCCGAGGTCCGGGCGCTGTACAACCGGGGCGACCTGCGGCCGGAACTCCCGGCCATCCGCGCGGTCGGTTACCGGCAGCTCTGGGCGCATTGCGCGGGCACCCTCACGCTGGCCGAGGCGGGCCGGCAGGCCCTGCTCGCCACCGGGCAGCTCGCGAAGCGCCAATTGAGCTGGTTGCGGGGCGATCCCTCCTTTGAGCCGCTCGATCCTGCCTCAGAAGCGGGATTTCAGCGCATCCTGGCTGAGCTGCGCGACGCGGCTTTCGTGGCCGGGGCCGCGCCCGGATGCTAGAATGCGGGGGCGTCCCAAGCTGACAGGCCCGCGGGAGCGCTCTTCGACGCTGAAAAATAAGGAGAACAGCACATGGCCAAAGGCCAATCCCTCCAGGATCCGTTCTTGAACGCCCTGCGCAAGGAACATATTCCGGTTTCCATCTATCTGGTCAACGGCATCAAGCTGCAGGGCCAGATCGATTCCTTTGACCAGTTCGTGGTGCTGTTGAAGAACACGGTCAGCCAGATGGTCTACAAGCACGCGATTTCCACCGTGGTCCCGGCGCGCGCGGTGCAGCTGCCGAGCGCCGATGGCCTGGAGAGCGCCCCAGAGTAATGCGCGCTCGCGCCCCGCGGCATGTTTGAACGACCGCGCAGCGGCGAGCGCGCGGTGCTGGTGCGCTTAGGTCTCGGCGAACCGCTGCGCGCGGCCGATCTCGAGGAGTTCCAGCAGCTGGCGCGCTCGGCCGGCGCGACGCCCGTCGCCACGGTGACCGGCCGGCGCGAGCGGCCCGATTCACGCTACTTCGTCGGCAGCGGCAAGGCCGAAGAGATCGGCGCGGTGGCCGCAGCGGAGTCCGCCGACGTCATTCTCATCGATCATCCGCTCTCGCCCAGCCAGGAGCGCAATCTCGAAAAGCTCACGGGCCGGCGCGTGCTCGACCGCAATGGACTGATCCTCGATATCTTTGCGCAACGTGCCCGCAGTTTTGAAGGCAAGCTCCAGGTCGAGCTCGCGCAGCTCCGGCACCTGTCCACGCGCCTGGTCCGCGGCTGGACGCATCTGGAGCGGCAGAAGGGCGGTATCGGTCTGCGCGGTCCGGGCGAGACCCAGCTGGAGACCGACCGGCGGCTGCTGGCGACGCGGGTCCGCTCGCTGACGCGCAAGCTGGCGAGGCTACGCCAGCAGCGCGACACGGGTCGCAGCACGCGCGCCGAGATTCCGGTGCCGGGCGTCGCGCTGGTGGGCTACACCAACGCGGGCAAATCCACGCTGTTCCGCGCGCTCACCGGCGCGGACGCCTACGTCGCGGACCTGCTGTTCGCCACGCTCGATCCCACCGTCCGCAAACTCACACTTCCGGGCGGTGCCGGTATCGTCGTTGCCGATACCGTCGGCTTCATCCGCGAGCTGCCGCATGAACTGGTGGCGGCGTTCCAGTCCACGCTGCAGGAGGCGCGCAGCGCCCAGCTACTGGTGCACCTGATCGACGCCGCGGACGCGCGTCGCGATGAATACACGGGCCAGGTCAATGCGGTGCTCGCGGAGATCGGCGCCGGTGCGCTGCCGCAGCTGCTCGTCTACAACAAGATCGATCGGCTGGGCCTGGAGCCGCGCATCGAGCGCAACGCGGCGGGCGCGGTGTGCCAGGTCTGGATCAGTGCGGCGCAGTCACGCGGCATCGAGCTGCTCAAGGAGGCGATCGCCGAGCGCCTGGAGCTGCGTGCGCAGCGCGGCTGGCTGCAGCTTCCGGCCGGTGCGGGGGCGCTGCGCGCGCGCCTGTTCGCCGGCGGCGCTGTGCGCGAGGAGCGTACGGAGGACGATGGCAGGATGCGCCTGCTGATCGAATTGCCCCCGGAGGCGATGGCGGCGATCGCGCGCAAGCCTGGCGTCGAGCTCACGCTGCTGCCGGCCGAACTGCCTTGTGCCCACGCCTAGGCCTACCTAGAATCCAGCGGCTCGGCAGCCACCACGCCGCGCAATAGGCACCAGAAGGGCAAGCATGGCCTGGAACCAGAGCAGTGACGATCAGGACGCCGCCACGCGCCGTGGCGCCGCGCGCACGCCGAAGCTCGGCGGCCGGCTGCGCCGCTGGCGCCAGCGCTGGTCGGCGAATCCAGGTGCACGCGGTCCTTTTTATGCGGCTGCCGCGGCGGTGCTGCTCGCGCTGTGGCTGACAACCGGTTTCTACCAGGTCGATGACGGTGAGCGCGGTGTACTGCAGCGCTTCGGTGCCTACGCGGGCTTGCGCGGCAGCGGCCCGGGCTGGCACCTGCCCTGGCCGATCGAAACGCT
>DASWFL010000010.1:0-2853 GCA_036394255.1 Steroidobacteraceae bacterium | reverse complement strand
CCTCAAACGTCGACATGCGCACCGGCTCCCCCGCCTTCGGCACGCCCGAGTACGTCAACGCGGTCCTGGCGAGCGCCCAGATCGGTCGCCGCCTGAAGATCCCGGTGCGCACCAGCGCCGTCAATGCTTCACCGGTGGTCGACGCGCAGTCGACCTATGAGACCGCCTTTGCACTCCAGGCCGCGATCCTGAGCCACAGCCACCTGATCAACCATGCCGCGGGCTGGCTGGAGGGCGGACTGTCGGTCTCGATGGAGAAAATCGTGGTCGACGCCGAATTGCTGCGCAACTGGGCCGAGTTCCTCAAGCCGGTCAGTTTCGACGAGGACGACATCGCGGTCGAGGCGATCAAGGGCATCGCGCCGGGAGGGCATTTTTTCGGCGCGGCGCACACCCTGGCGCGCTACGAGAAAGCGTTCTACCGGCCGCTCCTGTCCGACTGGTCGAATTTCGAGAACTGGACCGAGAACGGCGCACGCAATGCGACCGAACGCGCCACCGGCATCTGGAAACAGATGCTCGCCGAATACCAGGCCCCACCGCTCGACCCCGCAGTCAAGGAGGAGATGGAGGCCTACGTCGCACGGCGCACGGTAGAACTCATGCGCACATGAGTGAGCGGATTTTGAACGCGCGCATGTACGCGGTCACGCCCGCGGTCGAGGCCGGATGGCGTACCCTGCTCGAACACATCGCGCGCATGGCGCGGCTCAGTAGCCACTATCTGCCCTACCCGGCACCGCAACCGCTGGAACAGTTGTGGATGCGCCCGGACCTGGGCTGCGTGCTCATGTGCGGCTACGCGATCGCACTGGAGCTCGCTCCGGTCACGCCGATCGCCGCACCGATTCCACGCGCCGCCTGGGCCGCGGGCCGGGCTGTGTACCGCTCCGATCTGATCGTCAGAGCGGACGCGCCCTATCAAAGTCTGGAGGACAGCTTCGGCGCCCGCGCCGGCTGGACGGTGGAGCACTCGCATTCCGGCTTCAATGCCTTGCGCCACCATCTGCTCGCCTACCGGACGCGCGAGCGGCCGGCGCTTTATGGGCAGATGGTCGGAAAGCTGCTGACTGCGCGCGCGGTGCTCGACAGCGTGCGCGCCGGCAGCATCGACGTCGGGCCTCTGGATGCCTACTGGCATCTGCTGGCCGCGCGCCATGCGCCGGAGCTGACCGCCGGAATCCGCGTGCTCGCATCGACCGAGCTCGCGCCGATTCCCGCCTTCGTCGCCGCCGCGACCATGCCGGCAGAACTCGTGGCGCGCCTGCGGGCGGCTCTGGTCAACGCCGCGAGCCAGCCGTGGTTCGCTCCACTGGGTGATCTATTGCTGCTTGACGGCTTTGCCGCGGTGGACACGGGGCAATACGCGACGCTGCTCGCCTGGGACCAGGCGGCGAAAGCGGCCGGCTACGACCTGCCGGCCTGAGCTGCCCGCAGCTGCGGAACCCGGCCCGCCGGGTGCCGGAGCGCGTCGTGCGGGCGGAACAGGAAGCGTCGCGCGACCTCGAAATAAGTCAGGTAGACGAGTCCGGCGTTTTCCGCGACGAGACGCTCGCGGATGAGCCGGTAGCGGGCGTTGTATTCATACCAGGGCATCGCGGGCTCTTCGTGGTGCATCGCGTGCAGGTTGTTGAACAGGAACAGGGGTCCGAGTATCCATGAGCCTTCGACGATGGCCGTGCGCTCAGGCACCTCCGGACGTGCGCGGTGCTCGGCAAAGGAGCGGATCAGCAGGATGCCGTTGCCCGGAATCACCATGGCGAGGATGTAGATCCACAGCGGCATGTTGCAGACGATGGTCACCCACGCGATGACCGGCAGGCACCACAGCAGGTGCTCGAGCCAGATGGCCCGCATGCCCTCGTCATTGCGGAGCACGGCGAGAGAATCCTTGCGCAGAAACCGGGCGATGCGCCAGAACGATCCGATCACGATGCGCCCGGCGAGGGTCTGCTGCAGCTGCAGGATCCCGCGGCCCACGCGGCTCAGGTGCGTCCAGGATTCCGGCGTCAGGTAGTAGGACTCGGGATCGTCGAGCGGATCGGTGAGCCGGTCGTTGACGTGATGGACCAGGTGATTGCGCCGGTAGCGATCGAAGGGCAGCCACAGCGACAGCGGCACGATGCCAAGGAGGCGATTGAGGGGACGCCAGATGGTGGGGTGGCCGTGCACGATTTCATGCTGCATCGAACTGTGCAGGGTGAGCAGGACGGCGGTGAGCGGCGCGAGGATCCACAGCGGCCAGCGGCCGTAGCTGAAAGTCAGCGCCAGCCAGGCGCCGTAGATCGCGACGACCAGCAGCAGTGTGCGGACCTCGACCGCGGCGCGTACGGGCCGCACCGACCCCTTGGGGCCACCCCAGTCGGTCATGGTTGCGGTCAGCTGCGCTTCGCGGACATCGGAGTTCATCGTGGGTAGGATTGTAATCAAACTCCTGCCCCTACGCTGCGGGATGGCTCACATTGGAGGGCCCGTAAACGGCCCTGGATCAGGCGGGCACCGTCCGCAACAGGCGCCGTTCGAGCATCACCATCCCGTCGTAGAGCAGGATCGCCATCAGGCCCGTCAGCAGTCCGCCCTGCAGGACGAAGGCGGTGTTGTTGGACAGAAGGCCGGCGATGATCACCTCGCCCAGCCCCTTGGCCGCCACAGTGGATCCGATCGTGGCGGTGCCGACATTGATCACCAGTGACAGCCGGACACCTTCGAGGATAAGCGGCAGGGCGAGCGGCAGCTCTACGGCCAGGAGGCGCTGGCGCGGGCTCATGCCCATCCCCTTTGCCGCGTCGATGACGGCGGGTGGACAGCCCTGGAATCCGGCCACCGTGTTCTCGAAGATCGGCAGCAGTCCGT
>DASWFL010000009.1:0-4286 GCA_036394255.1 Steroidobacteraceae bacterium | reverse complement strand
AACGATGGATGGCCTGCACAAGCCGGTCCGCACACGGGACGGCCTGCAGCCGCTCGGCGTTGCCCGGCCGCGGGAGTGGCGCCGGCGCCAGCAGGAGGCTGGGCTCCAGTGGCACTTCCCCATCGAATTCCGGCCAGCTGTAGACCAGCTGCCCGGTGCAGTTCGCCCAGGCGCTCATCGCGCGCTGTGCGGCCAGCAGCTGCCCTTGCGGGCTCGCTGCCGGCAGGCCCCGCTCGCGTTGCATGAGGATCGGCAGGAAGGGTTCGGGCTGGGGCGGCAAGGGCCAGCGCTCTGCCCCCAGACCCGCCACCCAGATGCCGTCGTAGTCCACCAGGGGGTCATGCAGGGACGCCGTGAGCGTCACCGGCACGTCAGCGCTTTCGGCCTCGAAGGCCGTCCTGGTGGCCAGGGCGCTCAGCAGTTCATGGGCTTGCTCCGGCCCCAGCTGACTCCCGCCCGCCCCGAGCCGGTCCAGTTCCCCGAGGAGCTCCCGGAAGCGCTCGCGCTGCTGCAGCTCCACGCTGCCCAGCGGCGCGGTGCCGGCCCAGCCCATGGCGTCCAGCATTTCGACATAACGCCGTGCCCACCACCCTGCTCCGGCGCGCGTGCCGCGGGGCAGGCTCATCGCAGGGGCGATCGCTTCCAGGACCGCGCCCAGTCCCGCTGCAGGGCCGCGCGTCTCCCCGCGCGCCAGCTCCCGCAGCTGCGCAAAGTCCGCCGTATGGACGTTGCGCTCGCGCAGCAACAATTCGAGCGCGGCGCGCTGGGCCGGTGTACCGCAGCTCAGATACGGGGAACGCAGGAGCGCGGCGGCCTGGCTGAAGGGGACGGGCGCGCTGGCCAGGGCCAGCAGGCCGAGGGCCGCGCGAATCAGGGGGTAGCTGCTCAAGGCTTGCCCGCCTTCCAGCGCGAACAGGGCATCGCCCAGCCCGACGGCCCCGCCGTGCAGCGCGTGCTCGAAGGCCTGAATCGCCGCGGCGCGCCGCTCTCCCAGTTCGGGGATCACCACCAGCAGGCGGGCGCGGGAATCCTGCTCGAGCCGCTCGCGGCACCATTGGGCCGCCAGGCGCAGTTCGTCGTCGCGACTGGCACCGGAGCGCAGCTGATGGGCGTTGGCAACAGGCGCTGGCGGCGCGCCGTCCTCCGCGAAGGCGCCGCCCAGGGCTCGCAGCCGAGCTTCCAGCGCAGTGCCCAGCGGCGCGAAACCTGCGAACAACAGGAGCCCCTGGGTTGCCTGGGCCTCCTCCAGCACGGCGGGCCAATCGCCGGCTGCATAGGCCTGGCGTCCACGGCAATGCCGCGCGACGGCCGCCCGCGCCCGTTGCAGCACGCTATATTCAGCGGCCGGTGTACCCGCCCAGCGCAGATTCCAGGCGTCCTGCAGCATCGAGGCGCGGTGCAGCCCGTCGGCGAGGCCCGCCGGGTGCATCACCCCCAGGCCTTCGCAGGCCTCCTCAGCCGCTTCGCGCCACAGCAGCCATTCCTCGCCCCAACCCAGCCGGCGCCGGCCCCGCAGCACCCCGCGGCGAGCCTGTTCTGCGCAGCGTTCAAGCCATGCGGGCCAGCTGCAGACATCGGGAGTCGACCAGGCCCTCGATCCGCTCGCGAGCCGCTGGCGGGTGTGTGCCAGGCGCACGGCCACCTCACGCTGGCGGCTGGGCACGACGACCGTCCCGCCCCGTTCCAGGACGTCCGCAATCTGGGATTGAGTCAGTGACAAATCAGGTCACTAACAGCCGCTCTTCAAGCCAGCCGCTCTTAAAGCTGGCTCAGCACATGCTCGGCGGCCGAAACCTTGAACTCACCCGGGGCCTCGACGAGCACCTGCGTGGCGACACCGTTGTCGACGACGAGGGCAAAGCGCTGGCCACGAACCCCCATGCCGAATCCGCGGGCATCGAGCTCCAGTCCGAGCGCGCGCGCATAGTCGCCGTTACCGTCGGCGAGCATCTGCACCGTCGTGCCGGTATTGGCGCTCTTGCCCCAGGCGCTCATCACATGCACGTCGTTGACCGCCATGCAGGCGATGGTGTCGATCCCCTTGGCTTTGAGCTGAGCAGCCTGGCCGAGGTAACCGGGCAGGTGCTTGGCGGTGCAGGTCGGCGTAAAAGCACCGGGGACGGAAAACAATACCACCCGCTTGCCGTTGAACAACTCGGCGGTGCTCAGATCCTGCGGGCCCTTCTCACCCATGACCCGGAACTTGCCCGCGGGCATCCGGTCGCCGGGCTTGATCGTCATGGATCAGTGCCTCCTCTCGGTACCGGGCCTGTCAGGAGCGAGCCTCCAGCACCCACAGTTTGGCCAGACGAGCGTATTTCGGATCGCTCGTGGCCCTGCCAAAGGCCTTGACGGCCTCGGCCTTGTTCTTGCTCCGCTCATAGGCCATGCCCAGCAGCAGGTAGGCCTCGTCGGGATGCTTGAGCTTGCCCCTGGCGATGCCACTGGTGATCGCAGCGACCGCCTTGTCGGGCTCGCCGAAACCGAGGTAGGCCGCGCCCACCTGCACATAGTCGTCGCCGGTCGCGGCGCTCGCTGCATCCTTCTCGTCGCGCGCCATGCTGGCCCGATCCTCGTTGGCCACCTTGCGCACCTTGTCGAGCAGTCGCTGGCTGCGCTCTTTCTCGTGCGCGTCGGTGTACAGATTTTTCGCCAGAGCCTGCTCCAGCACCGACTGTGCTTCACCCGGGTTTCCCTGGTCGAGCGCAATCTGTGCCATTTCAGTGTAATCGCCGCCCTTCTTGAGCACGCCCACCTGCGCCATCAGGCGGTAGGTCATGAGCAGCAGCCGATCATCGATCTTGGTGCTGCGATTCGGCAGCACGCCGACCATGGCATTGGCCCAGTAGTCCGGTTTCGGATAATTGACGATCAGCTTTTCCACCGCGCGAGCGGCCGCTGCGTCGTCCTTGACCTTGAGCGCACAGGTCCAGATCAGGCTCAGTGCCTTCTCGGCGGGCTTGCGTCCGGCCTGCTCATCGTGTTCAACAATGGCCTCCATGCCCGCGAGCGCCTCCTTGTACTTGCCATTCAGGAAGTAGGCCTGGGCAATGGTGAGGGCCGTATCCGCGCTGAGATCACCCGCGGCGCGCGCCCGCTCGCCATACAGGACGGCCTTGTCGTAGTCCTTGTCCTGGTAGTCGATGCTCATCAGGGTGCGCAGCAGCATGGGCTTTTGGGCTGACGGCAGATAGGGCGAATCGATAACGGCCTCAATTGAGGTCGCCGTTTCTGCGTAGTTGCTCTGTGCGCCGTAGGCCGCCATCTGGAGCGAGTGAATCACGAAATCATCGTAGGCGTTGCGCGGCGTGACGGCTGCCGCTTCGCGCGTCTTGGTCAGGACTTCGTTGTAGTTCTTCGCCGCCAGCGCCTCCTGCGCGGCCTTGAGGATCTTCGCCGTGCCCTTGCTCACCTGCCCCTGCTCTTCGGCATGCAATACGCCACTGCCAAGGGCAAGGGCGAGAACTGCGGCGAACGTTACTGCAACACGAGTCATAGTGAACCTCTGGGCGGGTCTGGAGCTAGCTGATTGACCCACAAGATTGGAGCGACAGGCCCTGCGATCGTTCCAGGCGCTGGCCACGACGCCGCAATTTACCAAGACCAATCAGGCAGTTATTCCGCGAATTCCGTCGTATTCACAAACCCGATCTTCAGCATCTGATTGCGCTGCGCCGAAGCGAGCACCTTGGCGGTCGTATCGTAGTGTGAGCGCTTATCGGGACGCAGGTGGATCTCGGGCTGCTCAGGTTTGGTGCGCTCGCTGCGAAAGAAACCATCGAGCTGCGAAAGGTCCACCTTGTTGCCATTCCAGTAGATGCTGTCGTCGAAATCGACGTCGAGATTGATGACGTCGGGCAATACCTCCGGCGGGATCGCATGCGGATCCGGCGGCGGCATGTCGAGCTTGACCGCGTGCGTCTGGATCGGCAGCGTCATGATCAGGGTGACCAGCAGCACCAGCATGACGTCGATTAACGGTGTCGTGTTGATGTCGCACATCACACCCGACTTGTCGCCACCTACACTCATCGACATGACTGCTACTCCGCTCCGCTACTGCTTCTGTCGGTTGCTCTGGATCCTCATCAACGCCCGACACCGCGATCGGGTTCGGTGATGAAGGCGATCTTCACGATGCCGCCGCGCTGGATCGAGTACAGCGTCCGGCCGATGGCTTCATAGCGCACGCCCGCATCACCGCGGATATGGATCTCGGGCTGGGGCACCTTGACCGCTTCGACGACGACTTTCCGGATCAGCGCATCCCGGTCGGCGACCAGCAC
>DASWFL010000008.1:0-2510 GCA_036394255.1 Steroidobacteraceae bacterium | reverse complement strand
CTCGAAGGGGGAGACGCCCTACGCGGTGGACAGTCCGGAGCCGAACCGCGTCGCCTTCGATCTGGAGCGGGTGATGCGCACGGACTACCGCATCGACAGCTTTCAGCGCATGTACTTCGTGATCGAAAGCTTCGAGCAGCTGTTCCGCGCCGGCTACGACACGGATTTCGGACCCCTCTACGATCGCATCGGTGAGCGTCCCGGCATTGCACCCGAAGTCCTGCTCGCCACCGATCAGGTGCTGACGCGCGGCAGCGCAGGAGAGCTGCAATGAATGCACCACAGAACCCGATGGGGACCGACGGCTTCGAATTCGTCGAATATACGGCGCCGGACCCCGAGGCCTTGCGCACCCTGTTCGAGAAGATGGGCTTTCGCGCGCTGGCCCGCCACCGCTCCAAGAATGTCACGCTGCACCGGCAGGGCGACATCAATTTCCTGATCAACGCCGAGCCGGACAGCTTTGCACAGCAGTTTGCACGCGCGCACGGTGCCTCGATCTGTGCCATGGGCTTTCGCGTCAAGGACGCCGCCTACGCCTTCAGGCGCGCCCTGGAACTGGGCGCCGAGGCGGGGCCGGTTACCGCAGGGCCGATGGAACTGAACATCCCCTCCATCAGAGGCATTGGCGGGAGCCTGATCTACCTGGTCGACCGCTATGGCGCCAACAGCATTTACGACGTCGATTTCCTGCCCACCGGTCCGGTGGCCGATGCCGCGGGCACGGGCCTGCAGCTCATCGACCACCTGACCCACAACGTCGCGCGCGGGCACATGAACCTGTGGTCGGGCTTCTACGAGAAGCTGTTCAACTTCCGCGAGGTTCGCTACTTCGACATCGAGGGCAAGAAGACCGGCCTGTTCTCGCGCGCCATGACCAGCCCCTGTGGCCGGATCCGCATCCCGATCAACGAATCGCAGGACGAGAAATCGCAGATCGAGGAGTACCTGCGCGAGTACCGCGGCGAGGGCATCCAGCACATCGCCCTGTCGACGCCGGACATCTACGGCACCGTGGATCGCCTGCGCGAGCGCGGCGTGGTCTTCCAGGACACGCCCGACACCTACTATGACGGCGTCGCAGCGCGCGTCGCCGGGCACCAGGAAAAGCTGGCGGAACTGCAGCGGCGGCGCATCCTGATCGACGGCTCCGCCAAGGATGGCATCCTGCTGCAGATCTTCACTGCCAATGTGATCGGCCCGATCTTCTTCGAGATTATCCAGCGCAAGGGCAACGAGGGCTTCGGCGAGGGCAACTTCCAGGCCCTGTTCGAGTCCATCGAGCTGGACCAGATCCGCCGCGGTGTGGTGTGAGCGCACTACGCCTCTACAATTACTGGCGCAGTTCCGCTTCCTATCGTGTGCGCATCGCCCTCGAACTGAAGGGCCTGAGCTACGAGTACCTTCCCGTGCACCTGCTCGCCGGTGGCGGCCAGCAGTTCAGCCCGGCCTACCGCGCGCTCAATCCGCAGGCGCGCGTTCCGGCGCTGGAAAGCGCGGACGGCGTACTCACCCAGTCGATGGCGATCATCGAATGGCTCGAGGAGACCTACCCTGAGCCCGCACTGCTGCCGCGCACGGCGCGGCTGCGCGCCCGGGTGCGGGCGCTGGCGCAGATACTCGTCGCCGACGTGCAGCCGCTGCAGAACCAGAGCGTGACGGTCTACCTGCAGCGCGAGCTGCGCCTCGATGAGGCCGCGCTCAGGGCGTGGCTGCGTCACTGGATCGGCAAGGGTCTCACCGCCATCGAGGAACTGCTCGGCCAGGAGCCGGCAGGCGGCGATTTTTGCGTCGGCGACACGCCTACGGTGGCCGACGTGTGCCTGGTGCCGCAATGCGCCAGCTCGCGCCGCTTCGGCGTCGAGACGGCTGACTACCCGCGCATTGCCCGCATCGAGCGCTCCTGCAATGCCATCGCGGCATTCCAGCGCGCCGCGCCCGCGCGCCAACCCGACGCGGAGAGCTGAGGAGTGCAGCGACGATGAACAAGTACATCCAGTATCCGCGCGTCGCCGGCAACGCGAGCCGCCAGGCCCACGCCGATCTGCCCAAGGGGAGCTTTGAGCGGGAGATGAGCAAGGAAGGGTTCTACGGCCCTGCGAGTTTTTTCTATCATCGCCACCCGCCCACGGGCTGGAGCGGCTTCGAGGGCCCCTTGCGGCCGCACGCCTTCGATCTGACGAAGCTGGGCCGCTCGCCGGACACGCCGTGGCAGGCACCGGTGATCCTGTCGAATGCGCATTGCCAGCTGCGGTACTGGGAGCCGGCCGCCAGCATGGATCATCTGGTGCGCAACGCCGATGGCGATCAGCTGCTGTTCGTGCATCACGGGACGGGCCAGCTGTACTGCGACTTCGGACATCTGGAGTTTGCCGCCGGCGATTATCTCCTGCTGCCGCGCGGTACCATGTGGCGGCTGGAGTGTCCCGACGGCGCCGCGGTGCTGCTGATCGAGGCGACCAACTCCTCCTACCTGTTGCCCGAGAAGGGATTGCTCGGCCCGCACGCCC
>DASWFL010000007.1:0-6219 GCA_036394255.1 Steroidobacteraceae bacterium | reverse complement strand
CCGAGATGCAGCGGCTGGCGAAGATCAGGAAGAACCTGGCGATTTTTAACTGATCACGGCAAGTCACGGCAGGCCTGCGGGAGCGGGAGGTGTGCCGGCCCCTGGATTACAGCTGAAGTCATTGGCGCGAGCCGGTTTGATTGCGGGTCCATAATGCGCATTATGGAGGCGAAGCATGAAGGCTGATTTCAACGCGGTGGCGCGCAAGCGTCCGGTTAATCTGACCTTGAACGAGGACCTGGTGAACCAGGCCAAATCGATGACTGACAATCTCTCAGCTGTCGTGGAATCGCTGCTCGCGGAGTTCGTTGGCCGGAAACGAAGGGAACGCCTGGTGAGGGCCAAGGCGGTGGTGGCGACGGTTGCAATGTGGAACAAATTCAATTCCAAATCGGGCTCGATCGCTGACGAGTATTCCTCGCTCTGATGGCTCAGTTTGATGTCCACCGGAACTCCGGGAGGCACAAGGAAGCCATTCCATTTGTGCTTGTGGTGCAATCGGCGCAGATTGACAGCTACCGATGACGAGTCGTGGTGCCACTGGTGCGGCCAACAGCGATTGGCAGGGTCAGCTACGCTGGCTTCAATCCAACTTTCAGGATCCGCGGCACCTCGGTCGTGCTGCATCCGCTCGAGATCGTTTCCGTACCGGTTGATCAACTCGGTGAGGTTGTTGGCTCTCTAAGTGATGACAGCCAGTTGATCGTCGCGGCCTTGGACGAGCTGTTGACACGCGCGTGGAAGTAGCCGTTGACGCTGACAAGCAGACCTTCACTGCCGGTTGAGGGTGGGCGTGCCTCGACGCCCCGCCCCTACAGCATCTTGGTCTGCGCCGTCGCCTTCGCTTCGCAATCCGTACCCCGCAGCAGGCTGGCCACGGCCCGGCAGGCATTGACCGAGCGGCTTGCGCCGGCCGGCGTCGCCTTTGTTTCACTCGCCTCATCCAGGATACGGTGCAGGTGCGTGGCGTCGAGCCCGGAATCGCGCGCCAGGAGCAGGGCCGCGATGCCGGTGATTTCCCCCGTGGCGATCGAGCTGCCCGAGTAGAAGTCGTAGCCGCCGCCGGGGGCCAGCGTCAGGACATCGCGCCCCGGAGCCTGCAGCACGCCGGCGGGGACCGACTGGTCCTCCGAGCGCGCCACTCCGAGTAGATTGCGCAGGCTACCCGGGAAGGCGGGCACGGCACTGCCCGGTCCGACGATGACGATGCCGGCGCGCATGGCCTGCAGCGCGAGCGCTTCGAGGAGCGGATCGGGCGGTCCGGTGAGGCTGAGGTTGATGATCCTGGCCTTGAGCTCGACGGCGCTGGCCAGCGCCTTGGCGAGCGTAAAGGAGTTGCAGCGGGCAGCGTCCGCGCCTTCCTGAAGCTGCCAGCAGGCCTTGAGCGCCAGCAGGCGCGATTCGGGAGCGATACCGCTGATGCCCTGGCCGTTGTCGGCATTCGCGGCGATCACACCGGCGATCGCGGTGCCGTGGCGGTCGAGCTGAAAGCGCCGGGCATCGTCGTCGACAAAATTGCGCTGCACTTCGATGCGGCCACGCAGCTCCGGATGATCGCTGGCGAGTCCCGTGTCGATGAGCGCGATGCGCACGCCGCGACCGCGGGAAATCAGGTGAGCCTGGCCCACTTTCATGCGCTCGTTGCTGGTTTGCACGGCAGCGTAGGAGTCGGGCGTGGTCAGCACCTCGTAGTCGTGCAGGGGCTCGGCGATCGCCACGCGCTTGTCCTGCTGCAGCTGCGCCAGCAGCGCTTCCGGCGCGGCTCCCGCGGGCAGCGCAAATACGGCGCACTCCAGGTGCAGCAGGCCGATGGGCCACGATTGCGTGTATTGCAGGTGATAGCGCGAGGCCAGCGCGCGCATGGTGCGCCGAGCACCGTCGCTGACGGCGTAAGCCTGCTGATCGCCGTAGTCGAACGCCGTGCCCCCCAGGTGCAGCCGCGCCGGCGCGAATTCGTTGGGTACGGCAATCACGACGAACCGCGACGCGTCCAGGCGCGTGGCCTCGATCAGTGCGTCGGGGCGTGGCGCTGTGGCGGCGCAGCCGGCTAGCCCCAGGAGCCCGGCCAGGCCCAGGGTACCGACGCGGAAGGCGCAGCCCAGGGCGTTTCCAGGACTCATGGGGTTACTGCGCACCGGGCTCAGCGAAGCGCACCCGCGGATCGGCCCGCAGTCGCGCCACCGTCGCGGGCGTGAGGGCCGCTGCTGTCGCATCGGCGGCCACAAGCGTGTAGACGCCCGCGGCCGTGGGGCCCGAGCCGACGGCCAGACCGGTACCGGCGAGGATGTCCTGCACGTCATTGAGGCGCACCTGATCATCAAATATCGCTTTGATCACGGGCTGCCCGGTCACGGCGGCGGGCGCCGCATCGGTGACCGTGTGGTAGTTCGGGGCCCTGCTGCCGTCCGCGGCGCGCCACAGCGCACCCCCGAGCAGCGCAATGAGCACCGCCTGGCTCGCCAATGCCGCACGCGTCCAGCGGCCTGCAGACCAGCCGCTGCGCCGATCGCCCCTGGAGGCTCCCGCGGCGCTCGATGCCGGTGGACGGGCTTCGCGGCCCTCCTGCTCAATGCGGGCCCACAGGCGGTTGAAGGAGGCCTGCGGCGCAAATTCCACGGTGGGTTCGCGGACAATGGCGTCACGAATCGCCTGTTCGGCGGCGAGTTCGCGCCGGCAGTCACTGCAGCCATCAAGATGGGCTTCCAGCCAGTCGGCATCGGCGCCGGCCAGGCGTCCGTTGACCTTCCAGGTGAGCATTTCCACGGCACGGTCGTGTTCGTTCATCACTTAGGGCTCCAGGCCGGCAAGTCGGGGTAGCAGGGCGCGAAGCTTGCCGCGCGCATGAAACAGGCGTGTCTTCACGGTGTTGGCCGGACAGTCCATGATCCGGGCGATCTCCTCGCAGGAGTGTCCATAGCCGTAGGCGTATTCGAGCACCAGGCGCTGCTCGAGGGGCAGCTGCTGCATCGCCAGCAGCAGCCACTCCCCGGTCTCCGCTTCGGCCAGTTCGTCGGGGGCGACCAGCGTTTCCCCCTCGATCGGCACCGCGTCGTAGAGTTGATGGCCGCGGGTGCGCAGCGTCTTGAGGGCACGCCGGTAGGCAATGCCCATGATCCAGGTGGAGACGCGCGACTCGCCGCGAAATTCGCCGGCCTTGCGCCACACCACCCAGAGCGTGTCGTTGATGATTTCCTCGGCGACCTCGTAGCGTCGCGTCAGGCGCACCAGGAAGCGCGCCAGGCGCCGGTGATAGATGACGTACAACTCGCGGAACGCCTCCCGATCGCCCGCGGCCACCTTGTCCAGCAGGCGGCGATCGCTGTCTTCGCGGCCTTGCTGCAGGTGACTGAGGGGGGCGATCATGGCAGGCATATCCTCTGTTTCACCGGTAGGTGCCTCGGGCCGGCCCATCCGGTTCACTAGAACGACCAGGCCAGCGAGGCCGCCACGGGGCCACCGGCGGGCCCGGAGGTGTATTGGCGATGAATGGCATTCTGCACCCAGATCCAGGCCAGATCGGCACGCCAGTGACCATAATGCCAGGTGAGCGCGGCATTTCCGTAGCCGTAGCCGGCGTATTCCAGCCCGGGCGGGTCGTAGTAGCCCACACCGGCGCTGAGGTCGAAATGCGGGCGCAGGCTGCGGTGCAGGGAGGCTTCGACGTCGAGCACCCCGTGATCACGGGCGAGGCCATCCGCGTAGGAGTACAGGTTGAGCTGCGGCGTCCAGCTGGCCGCGATGGAGAGCTGGTCGCGCCACGACAATGAGAGTCCCAGCTCCTCGTAGTCGTAGCTGATGGGCCGTGGGTCGCCTGGATAGCTGTAATGCGTCGCCGTCGCGCTCACATCGAAGCTCTCGCTCAGCGTGGCGTGCCACTGGAGGTAGAGATCGACTTCGGCAGTGGTGTGCCCGGGGAGCAAGCGTACCTGCGAGGCCCATACGCCCGTCGACCATCCGCCTGCGAAGCCCAGATGCGCTTCGCCCTGCACGGCCGGATCGCCCTGACTCTGCGAGATCCCGCGCAGCACATAATCGCTCGTCACGCCGACCAGGCCGCCGGGCGTGGCGGCGGCTGCGGCGGTGGCGCCACAGCTGAACAGAATGAGCAGGATTGGGCCGATTCGCGATGCCATGCGGCACGGATTGTATACAACCCCCTCCCGTGAACCATCACTGACAGCGCCGGTACCTACGTGCGAACACCGGGCACACCCGGCGAGGAATGCACCCATGACCACCACGTTGCGACTCCGGCCGTATTATCCTTGGACCGTTGTGCTGTGCGCCGCGTTCCTGGCCGCCTGCGGTGGCGGCTACGGTGGTGGCGGTGGAGGCGGGGGTGGTTGCGGGGCCTACGCGTCCTGCACGCCCACGGTGACGATCACGAACATGGCTGGCACGGTCAGCGGCACGCTCGTGCTCACCGCGACGGCGACTGCCGCCGGTGCCTACACCGTGATGAACGTGCAATTTCGCGTCGACGGCACGGCGGTCGGCGCCGCCGATACCAGCATGCCCTACAGCTACAGCTGGGACACCGGCTCGGTGGCCGACGGTGCCCACCTGATCAGCGCCGTGGTCACCGACTCCGTCGGCCAGACGGCCACGTCGGCCAACGTCAGTCTGATGGTCAGCAACAGCGCGACCTTTCCCGTCACGCTGACTTCAGGCCTGCTGTTCCCGACGGTGACGACGGCCGCGACCGGTAGCGGCAGTTTCACGATCAACACGGCCAACGGCCACACGAGCGGGAGCGTCACGCTTAGCGGCATCACCGTCACGAGCGCCGAGATCGGTGATGCCTACGCCGGTGCCAGCAGCGTCGGGCTGTTCGCCCTGACGCAGAACGTCGGCAATGTCAATGAGTGGGACGTGCCCACCGCCTTCATGGGCTTCGATGCCGGTCAGCGCGCGGATCTGGCGGCCGGCAAGCTCTACGTGCTGGTGCGCACGGCCGCGAACCCGAACGGCGAGCTGCGCGCGCAGCTGCTGCCCACGGGCTTCAGCGTCAAGGTCGCCATGCTGACAGGGGGCGCCGAAGTGCCGCCGGTCGTTTCGAGCGCGAGCGGGCTGGCCGCGGTCACGGTGAACAGCAGCGGGATGATGGCCGCGGTGCACGTGAATGTGAGCGGCGTCGTTGCGACGGGCGCCGAACTGGACACAGGCGCTGCGGGCGTGATCGGTGTCCAACTGGCCCCGTTGGCCGTGGATCCCCTCGACCCCAATCATTATCTCAACGAGGCCGTGACGCTCATGAGCGCGGACGTCACCAACTACACCGGCGGCATGTGGTACGCCAACGTGACCTCGGCCGCGCATACCGGCGGCGAGCTGCGCGGCCAGATCGTCACGGCGCCCTGAGGTCCGTCAGCCGCCGGGCTCCGATGCCGCTTCGTCGGCGAAACTCATGCCCACGGTGCTGAAGCCGCTGTCGACATAGAGTATCTCGCCGGTGACGCCGGCGGCCATCGGCGAGCACAGGAAGGTGGCGGCGTTACCGACGTCCTCGATCGTGACGTTGCGGCGCAGCGGGGCGACGCGGGCCACGTAGCCGAGCATCTTGCGGAACCCGCCGACGCCGGCGCCCGAGAGCGTCTTGATCGGTCCGGCCGAGATGCCATTGACGCGGATATCGCGCGGACCGAGGTCCGCCGCGAGGAAGCGCACGTTGGCTTCGAGGCTGGCCTTGGCCAGACCCATGACGTTGTAGTTCGGGATCGAGCGCACCGCGCCGAGGTAGGAAAGTGTCAGCATCGCGCCGGGCCGGCTCGCCATCAACGGGGCGGTGGCGCGCGCCAGGGCGGTGAAGCTGTAACTGGAAATATCGTGGGCGATGCGGAACGCTTCGCGCGAGGTGTTGGCGGTGAAACTGCCGTCGATGGCTTCGCGCGGAGCGAAGGCGACGGCGTGGACGAGGATATCGAGATGCCCCCATTCGCGTCCCAGGCGTGCGGCCACTGCCTCGATCTGCTCATCGATCGTGACATCCAGCGGCATCGTGAGGCTGGCGCCCAGTGATTGCGCCAGCGGCTCAACCCGCTCGCGAAAGCGCTCGTTGGCGTAGGTGAAGGCCAGCTTCGCGCCGTGGGCGTGCATGGCCTGGGCGATACCCCAGGCGATCGAACGATCCGTGGCCACGCCGACGATCAGCGCGTGCTTCCCCTCCAGCATCCGCATCGTTCAGCCGCGCCCGTTGACGAAAGCCACCAGCTTCTGTCC
>DASWFL010000006.1:0-4029 GCA_036394255.1 Steroidobacteraceae bacterium | reverse complement strand
TGCATCATCTCGACCGCGCAGCAGGCCAGGCCAAAGGTCATCGGCCACAGCGACCCGGTGCGCGCCCAGCTCACCAGGCTATCGAGCTGGGTGGTGACAAAACCGCGCTGCGCGTAATGCTCAGCGGCGGCCTGCGCTTCTAATCCCACTCCAGCGCTCCTTTCTTCCATTCGTAGATGAATCCGACCACCAGTACGGCCAGGAAGACGCCCATGACACCGAGACCAAAGCGACCGGTGGCATTGAGCGAGACCGCCCACGGAAACAGGAACGCGATTTCCAGATCGAAGACGATGAACAGGATGGCGACCAGGTAATAGCGCACATCGAACCGGCCGCGGTTGTCCTCGAAGGCCTCAAAGCCGCATTCGTAGGCCGAGAGTTTCTCGGCATCCTTGCGATGGCGGACTCCCAGGCGCCCCAGGATGGCCCCGAGGCCGAGCAGCACGGCTGCCAGCAGCGTGGCCAGGGCCAGGAAGATCAGCACCGCAAGATAGTTTTCGAGCATCCCCTGCCACCCGAGTGTCAGAAAGGGCGGACGGTCGCCCATCCGCCCCTGCATTGCGGCAATTCTACGAGAGAATTGGTGCCGACGGGGAGATTCGAACTCCCACACCTTGCGGCGCTAGCCCCTCAAGCTAGTGTGTCTACCAGTTCCACCACGTCGGCAAAGGATCCGTCACCCGTGGCTCGCGCCTATGGTGCGGGCTGGGCGGGCGCCGCTGGCGCGACTGGCGCCACCGGTGCAGTAGTGCCCGCCGCCGCGGGTGCGCCCGCAGCAGCCGGCGCCGGCGCGTGGGTCGCCGGCGCGTTCGCCGGTTGCTGCGAGAGGCGCTCCAGCACGGTCGAGGGCGGAGCCGCCGCCCGCGAACCGACATAGGTCAGCGACAGGCTGGTGATCATGAAGACCACGGCGAGGATCGCCGTCGTACGCGACAGGGCCGTGCCCGCGCCGCGCGCACCAAAGACGGTGCCGGATGCTCCGGCTCCGAAGCCGGCCCCGGCCTCCGCACCCTTGCCGCGCTGCAGTAGCACCAGGGCGACGATGCTCGCCGCGGAGAAGAAATGAACGACCATTAAAGTAGTGTGCAGCATGATGTTCCAAAACCTGCCTGTAGCGGCCGTCAGGCCGCCGCGACTATTGCCAGAAATTCGTCGGCCTTGAGCGAGGCGCCGCCGATCAGCCCGCCATCGACATCGGGCATGGCGAAAATATCCCGCGCGTTTCCTGCCTTGACACTGCCGCCGTACAGGATGCGCAGCCCGGCGGCGATTTTAGCATCCTCGGCCCCTATGCGCTGGCGTATGAAGGCGTGCACCTCCTGCGCCTGCTCCGGCGTCGCCGTGCGCCCCGTGCCGATGGCCCAGACCGGCTCGTAGGCAACGACCGCGCCACCGAGGGACTGCACCCCGCTGAGCTGCGTGATCGCCTCCAGTTGCGCGGCGACGATTGGCTGCGTGCGCCCGGCTTCGCGCTCCGCGAGCTGTTCGCCCACGCACAGGATGGGGATCAGCCCTACGCCCAGCGCCGCGGCAAACTTGCGCGCCACCAGTGCGCTGGTCTCACCAAACAGGTTGCGCCGTTCGGAATGGCCGACGAGCGTATAGCTGCAGCCCACGTCCCTGAGCATGGCGCCGGACACTTCGCCGGTGTAGGCGCCGAGCGCCTCGGCGCACAGATCCTGTGCTCCCAGGGCCACGGCGCTGTCCCGGAGCGCGCGGCTGGCATCGTGCAGATAAACGTGCGGCGGGCAGATCACGCAAGCCACCCGCTCGCTCGTGACGGTCGCGACGATGGCCTCGATCAGCGGTGCGTTCGCGGCGCGCGAACCGTGCATTTTCCAGTTGCCGGCTACGATTTTCCGTCGCATGAATCTGCCTTGGCCTTGAGGGGCCCCGATCCGGGGCGCGCGATCATAGCCACGCGCCCGGCCCGGTGCAACGCCGTCAGTGGGCGGTCCGGACCGCTTCGGCCAGGCGCTCCGCGCACTGCCGGGCCAGCGGCTCCTCCTGCGCTTCGACCATGACGCGGATCAGTGGTTCGGTGCCCGAGGGGCGCAGGACGATCCGGCCGCGCTGACCCAGCTGGGCCGTCAGCTCGCGCAGCAGCGCCGCGATCGCGGGCACGGCCACGGGGTCGAAGCGCTGCGCCACCCGCACATTGAGCATGACCTGGGGGAGCCGGCTCATGCCGGCTGCCAGTTCGGCGAGGGACTTGTGCTCCTGCTGCATGATGGCGAGCACCTGCAGGGCGTTGACCAGCCCATCGCCGGTCGTGGTGCGATCGAGGCACAGGATATGACCGGACGTTTCGCCGCCGAGGACCCCGCCGGTTTCGCGCAAGCGCGCCAGCACGTAGCGGTCACCGACCGCGACGCGCTCAAAGGCGATGCCCTGGCGCTGCAGCGCGAGTTCGAGTCCGAGATTACTCATCAGGGTACCCACCACCGGGCCGGGCAGCTGCCCGCAGGCATGGCGCGCCCTGGCGATCACGTAGAGCAGCTGGTCCCCATCCACGATTCGCCCCAGGTGATCGACCATCAGCAGCCGATCGCCGTCGCCATCGAGGGCGACGCCCACCTGGGCATGCACGCCCGGCACGGTGAGCTGCAGCAGCTCGGGGGCCGTGGAACCACAGCCGACGTTGATGTTGCGGCCGTTCGGGGTCGAACCGATCGGCACGATCTCGGCGCCCAGGTCGGCCAGCGTGCGTGGCGCCACCTTGTAGGCAGCGCCATTGGCGCAATCCACCACGATCTTGAGACCGGCCAGGTCGACGCCGGGCGGCAGGGTGCTGCGGCAGAACTCCTGGTACAGGTTGCGCGAGCTGTCCATGCGGCTCGCCCGGCCCAGCTCGCCCGAGGGGCGGGTCAGCGGTTCGCCGGCCAGCTCCGTCTCAATCCGCTCTTCCAGTTCGTCCGAGAGCTTGCCGCCCTGGCTGTCGAAGAACTTGATCCCGTTGTCTTCGAACGGATTGTGCGAGGCACTGATCACCACACCGAGCCTGCAACCGAGGCGGTGCGTCATGTACGCGATGCCGGGCGTCGGCAGCGGGCCCATCAGCACGACGTTGACGCCCGCCGCCACGAACCCGGCCTCCAGGGCCGATTCGAACATGTAGCCCGACAGCCTGGTGTCCTTCCCGATCAGCGCCGTGCCGCCCTCGGGGGCGAGGACCCGCGCCGCCGCGCTCGCCAGGCGCAGGGCGAAATCGACCGTCATCGGGTGTTCGCCGACGCGTCCGCGGATACCGTCCGTGCCGAAGTAGACTCTTGCCAAGCTGCTGTCCTTCAGTTTCTCAGCGCCGCGGCCACACGCACCGCATCGACGGTCTCGGCCACATCATGCGCCCGCACGATCGAGGCGCCGTTGAGGACCGCCACGGTGGCCAGCGCAAGACTGCCCGCCAGGCGCTCGCCACTCTCGCGGCCCGTCAGGCTCTTGAGCCAGGACTTGCGCGACAGGCCGACGAGCAGGGGCCGGCCCAGATCGAGCAACCCGCCGAGCCCCCGCAACAGGTCGAGATTATGAACCGGATGCTTGCCAAAGCCGAACCCGGGATCGAGGCAGAGCCGTTCAGGCTCGATGCCGGCGGCTTCGCAGCTCGCCAGTCGCGCCGCCAGCATGGCGCGCACTTCGGTGACGACGGCGTCGAAGTGCACCGCCAGCTGCATGGTCGCCGGTTCCCCTCGCATGTGCATCAGGCAGGCTGCGGCGCCGCTGTGCGCCACGGCAGCCAGAGCCCCGGGCCGGTGCAGGGCACGCACATCGTTGATCATCCCGGCGCCGGCTGCGACGGCCTGCTCCATGACTTCCGGCCTGCTCGTGTCCACCGAGATCAGCGTCCCGCTCGCGGCGACGAGGGCTTGCACCACCGGGATGACACGCCGCAGCTCTTCTTCCAGCGCAACGGGTTCCGCGCCCGGGCGCGTGGATTCCCCGCCGACGTCGATAATCGCCGCGCCCGCCTCGATCATCCTCAACGCGTGTTCGAGGGCGACGCCAGGCTCGAGGAAGCGGCCGCCGTCG
>DASWFL010000005.1:0-3380 GCA_036394255.1 Steroidobacteraceae bacterium | reverse complement strand
TCAAGCACTGGGGCGCATTGTCGAGCGACGACATCGGCGTTTTTGCAATGGGTTTCATTGCTTCTTTCGCATTTGCGCTGCTTGCGATACGCCTTCTGATGCGTTATTTGACCGGACATGGATTTGGAGTTTTTGCGTGGTATCGCATTGCACTGGGAACGCTAATCTTGGTAGCGGTCGCCACGTAACCTTTCACTGGCGATGACGACGACCCATGTGGACGCTGTTGAAGGCCTTCTGCACAACAGGCCGTGGCGCAGGGCCATACGTGCAGCGAAAGGTGCGCGGCGTAGTTAGCCCCATCATTTTTCGCCGGCAACAGGCAAATCTTCGTTTTAGAACCTTCGCTCGCACTGCATCGTGCAACGCCCAGTGGTCCGAGTCATCGATAAAATGAGAATCAATAACATTTATACATCATGAAAATGCTTTCTCTTTGCGCCAGGCGATTCCTGGCAATAGCCGCGTTGTTCGCACTCTGGTCGGCTTCTCCCGCCTGGGCTGCCGCCCCTGCCGCCAGCGACCAGGCCAAGCAGACCTGGCAATTGCTGGACTACCTCGCGGTTGACTACGGCGGCGCGGTGAGCAACGGCCAGATTCAAAGTGCCAGCGAGTACGAGGAGATGAAGGAGTTCGCGGCAACCGCCGCACAGCAGCTTGCCGCACTGCCGAGCACTGCGGCGCTGCCCGAGTTGCAGCGGCAGGCCAAAGCGCTCGGAGACCTCATCGCCGCAAAGGCGGACGCCAAGGCCGTGGCCGACAGCGCCCATTCGCTGGCCGCAGCGCTGGTCAAAGCCTATCCGTTTCCGCTCTCGCCGACCCAGCCGCCGGATCTCGCACGCGCCAAGGTGCTGTTTGAAGCCAACTGCGCGGCATGCCACGGGGCAACCGGTGCAGGCGACGGCCCGCTCGGCGCCAAGCTCGAACCGCCGCCGATCGCCTTCACCGATCGTGATCGTGCCCGTTCGCGCAGCGTGCTCGCGCTGTACCAGGTCATTTCTCAAGGCGTGACCAGCACGTCGATGCCCAGCTTCGCCACGCTCTCCGACGAGGATCGGTGGGCATTGGCATTTTTCGCCGGCACACTGTCGCATGACGATGCCATGCGCGCACGCGGCGAACAGTCCTGGGGGCGAGACGCCAGCGCCAAGGCTGTCTTTCCCGACCTGGCTGCTGCCGCCACCTTGACCGAAGCCGCCTTGTCCGAGCGGATGCCCCCGGACGCAGCCCGCGACCTCACCGCCTATGTTCGCCGCCACCCGGAAGTCACCGCTGCCGCGAGCGGCTCGGGCGGACTGGCCTTGGCCCGCACACGCCTTCAGGAGAGCCTTGCCGCGGCGCGCGCGGGCGACCGGGCCAGCGCAACGCGCCTGGGCCTGTCGGCCTACCTGGATGGATTTGAGCCTCTGGAGCCGGCATTGCGCGCACGCAACCAGACACTTCTCACGGAAGTCGAAAACGCCATGCTGGCCTATCGCGGCGCGCTCGCCGGCGGGAAACTGGAACAAGCCGATGCCACGGCGCAGAAGCTGGACTATCTCTTTGCCCAGGTGGACGCCGAACTCGGCGCGGACAAGGCAGACCCGCTGACCACGTTCATCGCCTCCCTCACCATCCTGCTGCGCGAAGGGGTTGAAGCGCTGTTGATCGTCGTGGGCATGCTGGCCTTCCTGAAGAAGGCAGAACGGCGCGATGTGCTGGGCTATGTGCATGGCGGCTGGATGGCCGCACTGGCTTGCGGTGGCCTGACCTGGGCGGTGGCCACCTACTTCGTGAGCATCAGCGGCGCAAGCCGTGAGGTGACCGAGGGGGTTTCATCCCTGTTTGCGGCCGTTGTGCTGCTGAGCGTCGGGCTCTGGATGCACCAGAAAAGCACGGCGGGCAAGTGGCAGGCCTACCTGAAGGAAAAACTCTCCGCAGCCATGACGCGGCGTTCGGCATGGGCATTGTTCGCCTTGTCGTTCATTGCGGTCTACCGCGAAGTTTTCGAGACGGTGCTTTTCTATTCGGCCCTGGCCGGCGACGGCAACAATGGAGCCCTGCTCGGTGGATTGGTGGGCGGAGTGGCCGTTCTGGCCGTCCTCGCATGGTTCATGCTGCGCACCAGCGCCCGCATGCCGATCGGCAAATTCTTCAGTCTCAGCTCGATCCTGGTAGCGGTGCTCGCGGTCGTGCTCGCCGGCAAGGGGGTTGCCGGCCTCCAGGAGGCCGGCCGGTTGAGCGCCAGCCCGATCCATTGGCCGCGCATCGAAGTGCTTGGCATCTATCCGTCAGCGGAAACCGCCATTGCGCAAGCCGTGGTGCTTGCCGTTGCTCTGGCAGGCTTTGCCATGAACGCCGTGAAGGCGCGAAATCCCCGGCCCGCGTGAAACAAGCCGGCGTCACTGCCGAGCGTGACTCCTGGAAAAAATCGCGCTCAGCAAGAGATGACGCTATCCGGCACAGCAGGACAGCTGCTTCACGTCCTTGCTGAAGGTCTGCGCCGCGAGCTTCAGGCCCTCGACCATCGTCAGGTAGGGGAATAGCTGATCGGCCAGCTCCTGCACGGTCATCCGGTTGCGGATCGCCAGCGCCGCCGTCTGGATCAGTTCGCCCGCTTCCGGCGCGACCGCCTGCACGCCGATCAGCCGTCCGGTGCCGGCCTCGGCAACCAGCTTGATGAAGCCGCGCGTGTCGAAGTTGGCCAGCGCCCTCGGCACGTTGTCGAGCGTGAGCGTGCGGCTGTCGGTCTCGACGCCGTCGTGGCGCGCTTGCGCCTCGCTGTAGCCCACCGTCGCCACCTGCGGATCGGTGAACACCACGGCCGGCATCGCCGTCAGGTCCAGCGTCGCGTCGCCGCCGGTCATGTTGATGGCGGCGCGCGTGCCGGCCGCCGCCGCGACGTAGACGAATTGCGGCTGGTCGGTGCAGTCGCCGGCCGCGTAGATGTGCGGCGCGCTGGTACGCATGGTGTGGCTGACGAGGATGGCCCCCTGGGGATTGACCTCGATGCCCGCCGCTTCGAGGTTCAGCGTGCGGGTGTTCGGCGCGCGCCCCGTGGCAATGAGCAGCTTGTCGGCGCGCAGCTCGCCGCGATCCGTCGTCAAGATGAACTCTTCCTCTGCATGGGCGACTCGACTGGCCTGGACATGCTCCAGCACCTCGATGCCCTCGGCACGGAACGCGGCCGTGACGGCTTCGGCGACGGCGGGGTCTTCGCGAAAGAGCAGTGTGCTGCGCGCGAGGATCGTGACCTGGCTGCCCAGCCGGGCAAAGGCTTGCGCCAATTCGACTGCCACCACCGACGAACCGATCACGGCCAGCCGCGAGGGAATGGCATCGCTCGCCAGCGCCTCGGTGGAGGTCCAGTAGGGAGTGCCCTTCAAGCCAGGAATCGGCGG
>DASWFL010000004.1:0-2627 GCA_036394255.1 Steroidobacteraceae bacterium | reverse complement strand
GCCCGCCTGGTCCTCGCGCAGCAGCAGCTCGGCGGGGCGCAGGCGCTCCAGTTCAGCGGCGAGCGTGGCCGGCCCGCGAGATTCGAGGATCGTGAAGCGCCCGGAACTCAGTTCCAGCCAGGCCAGGCCGAAGCGTTCGCCCTCGCGCAGCAGGGCGGCCAGCAGGGTGGAGCGGCCCTGTTCGAGCAGGGCCTCTTCGGTGACGGTGCCGGGTGTGATGACCCGCACCACCTGGCGGTCGACCGGGCCCTTGGACTTGGCCGGATCGCCCATCTGCTCGCAGATGGCGACGGACTCCCCGCGCCGCACCAGGCGCGCCAGGTAGGACTCGGCGCTGTGGACGGGTACGCCCGCCATCGGTATGGGCTCGCCGGCCGATTGCCCCCGGGTGGTCAGCGCGATGCCGAGCAGGGCCGCGGCGCGGCGGGCATCGTCGTAGAACAGTTCGTAGAAGTCCCCCATCCGATAGAACAGCAGGATGTCCGGGTGCTGTGCCTTGATGCGCAGGTATTGCTGCATCACGGGCGTGTGGGCGCCGAACACCGGGGCGGGGCTGCTGGACATGGGCCGCGAATCATACACAGGGCGCCATCAAAGTCCGCTCATGTTGCAGTGCGGCGGGCGCCCGGGCGTATAGTTTCTGCTTCGGGCATGGGCCCTGCCGGGAGGAGACCGATGATCAGGTTGAGCGAGCAGGCAGGCCGCGCATTGCTGGCCGCGGGCTTGAAGGTGAGTACCGCCGAGTCCTGCACCGGGGGCTACCTGGCCGGGACCCTGACCGACGTGCCGGGCTCTTCGAGCTGGTTCGAGCGCGGGTACGTCACCTACTCCAACGAGGCCAAGGTCCAGGACCTGGGCGTGGACCCGCGGGTCCTGGCGCGGCATGGGGCCGTGAGCGCGGCGGTCGTCGAGCAGATGGCCGCCGGTGCCCTGCGCGAGAGCGGAGCGGACCTGGCGGTGGCCGTCAGCGGTGTCGCGGGTCCCGATGGCGGTACGCGCAAGAAGCCGGTCGGGCTGGTCTACATCGCCGTGCTACGCCGCGGCGAGCGGGTGGAGATCTCGCAGGGACAATACTCCGGTGATCGCGGGGCGGTGCGCCGTGCGGCGGTGGAGAAAGCGCTGCGATTGATCACCGCCGCCGCGCTGGCCGAGCTGGCGGCGCCGCCGCCCCCGGGCAAGCCCGGACGCTGAGACGGCGGCGCGCGTTTCGGGTGCTAGCGGCAAGATTTAGCGCGCGCGCCGCGCGCCCGTTATGGGATAATTCCCAGTACCCCCACAGAGGAATTCCCACGGCATGGAAGACAACCGCAAGAAGGCGCTTGCCGCCGCACTGGGCCAGATCGAGAAGCAGTTTGGCAAGGGTTCGGTCATGCGCCTGGGCGACGCCCCGGCGATCTGGGACATCGACGCCGTGCCCTCGGGCTCCCTCGGCCTGGACATCGCGCTGGGCTGCGGCGGGCTGCCGCGCGGCCGCGTGGTCGAGATCTACGGGCCCGAGTCCTCGGGCAAGACCACCCTCACGCTCGCCTTCGTGGCCGAGGTGCAGAAGCGCGGCGGCACGGCCGCCTTCGTCGATGCCGAACACGCGCTCGACCCGGCCTACGCCGAGAAGCTCGGCGTCAATATCCAGGAACTGCTGGTCTCCCAGCCCGACACGGGCGAGCAGGCGCTGGAAATCACCGACATGCTGGTGCGCTCGGGCGGCGTGGACCTGGTGGTGATCGATTCCGTCGCCGCCCTCACGCCGCGCGCCGAGATCGAAGGGGAGATGGGCGATCTGCAGGTGGGATTGCACGCGCGGCTCATGAGCCAGGCGCTGCGCAAGCTCACCGGCAACATCAAGCGCTCCAATGCCATCGTGATCTTCATCAACCAGATCCGCATGAAGATCGGCGTCATGTTCGGGAGCCCCGAGACCACCACCGGCGGCAACGCGCTCAAGTTCTATGCCTCGGTGCGCCTGGACATCCGGCGGATCGGTGCGATCAAGAACGGCGAGGAGGTCGTCGGCAACCAGACGCGCGTCAAGGTGGTCAAGAACAAGGTCGCGCCGCCCTTCCGCGAGACCGAATTCGAGATCATGTACGGGCAGGGCATCTCGCACGAAGGCGAGCTGATCGAGATCGGTTCGATGCACGGCATCATCGAGAAATCCGGGTCCTGGTACAGCTACAAGGGCGAGCGCATCGGCCAGGGCAAGGACAACGCGCGCGTGTTCCTGCAGGCGCACAAGGACATCGCCAACGATATCGAGACGCAGATCCGCGTCAAACTCCTGCCCGTCAAGCTGCGTGCCGAGCCTGAGGAAAAGAGCGCCTAAGCGCCTGCCCGCCGCGGAACTGTCGGACGCTGCCGCCGCCGAACGGGTGGCCGTGGGGCTGCTGGCGCGCCGCGACTACGGGAGCGGTGAGCTCGCCGGAAAGCTGGGCCAGCGTGGCTTTGCATCCCCGCTCATCGAGACCCTGATTGGGGAACTGCGCGCGCGAGGGCTGCTCGATGACGAGCGCTACGCCGGGCACTTCGTCGCCTATCACAGCGCGCGCGGCCAGGGTCCGGTGCGCATCCGGCGCGATCTGGGCCAGGCCGGTGTCGCCGCGCCGCTGATCGATGCCGCGCTGGCGGGTAGC
>DASWFL010000003.1:0-2338 GCA_036394255.1 Steroidobacteraceae bacterium | reverse complement strand
CCCGGGGCGCAGCGCGCAGATCGTGCGTGATGGCCGCGTGATCGGGCAACTTGGCGAATTGCACCCGGGGTTGTCGCGCGACCTGGATTTTACATATGCCCCATTGCTGTTCGAACTCGATTACGCCGCCGTGACCGCCAGCGAGGCCGTGCGCTTCGCGCCGGTGTCCAGCTTTCCGCAGATCCGCCGCGATATTTCCTTCACGGTCGCGGCCTCCGAGACCTTTGGACGGATTGCCGAACGTGTTAGTGTTGCGGCATCAACCCGGTTGCATGAGCTGCGCATTTTCGACGTCTACCAGGGGAAGGGTGTAGAATCAGGTCGAAAGAGTGTGGCTTTGGGCTTGATTTTGCAGGATATAAGTCGCACTCTTACAGACGCGGACGCCGATGAGGTCGTCGCCGCAGTGTGCACGGAATTGCGCTCGAGTCTGGACGCGAGAATAAGAGAATAAAAGGATGGCCCTCACCAAGGCAGAAATGGCCGAAGCGCTGTTCAACCAGCTCGGCCTGAACAAACGCGAAGCACGTGAACTCGTCGATCTCTTTTTCGAAGAGGTGCGCGGCGCGCTGGCCACGGGCGAGCAGGTTAAGCTCTCGGGCTTCGGCAATTTCGACCTGCGTGACAAGAATCAGCGCCCAGGCCGCAATCCGAAAACCGGCGAGGAAATTCCGATCAGCGCACGGCGCGTCGTGACATTCAGGCCGGGGCAGAAGCTCAAGGCGCGGGTCGAGGCCTATGCTGGAACCAAAGAACAATAACGAACTTCCGGCCATTCCCGGCAAGCGCTATTTCACGATCGGTGAAGTCAGCGAACTGTGCGGCGTCAAACCGCACGTGCTGCGCTACTGGGAGCAGGAGTTCCCGCAGCTCAAGCCCGTCAAGCGGCGCGGCAACCGTCGCTACTACCAGCGCCAGGATGTGATCGTCATCCGCCAGATCCGCAGCCTGCTCTATGAGCAGGGCTTCACCATTGGCGGTGCGCGCAACAAGCTCGGTGGCGACGAAGCCCGTACTGATATCAGCCAGAGCCAGCAGATCGTGCGGCAGGTGCGCCTCGAGCTCGAAGAAGTCCTGCGGGTTCTGCGCCGCTGAACTATCATTGAGTCTGCGGTCGGGGCGTGGCGCAGCCTGGTAGCGCACTTGCATGGGGTGCAAGGGGTCCCGAGTTCAAATCTCGGCGCCCCGACCAATTTAACCAAGGCGCAAAGACCTGTTCGGAGTGGTTTGGGCCGCACCGACTAAGACGGCGTGCGCCAGCGTAGTCCCCGGAAGCGAGCGCAGCCGCGGGCGGTCGTGATCCATTCCGTGCCCGACTCGATCCAGGCGTTGTACTGAGTGCTGTTCGGCATGCGAGCGGAACGCCACCGCCGGCGCGATATTCAGGGTGCACTACGGCGCGCCGCGCCGCTTCGTGACGGGCGCGCCCGAGTAGCGATTCGTCAAGGCGGAGCGTGGTTCTCTGTCAAAGCAATTGCCACGCGCTCAGTTGCCACTCCAATCCAGTGGCCAGGCCAGTCGCCTATTAGAGTCCATCTGGCGTACACTGCGCGCCGGAAACACCGGGCGGGGACCGCCCCTAGAGAAGCAACTCTCGCCGCCCATGGGGTCAGGAGGCCGGCATGACGACACAAAGTTTGCGGATCGGCGCATTCGCCGCACTGTTGGTACTTGCCGCCTGCGGTACCGACAGTCAGACATCGACCATCGACACTACCAGCACGGCGCGCGGCACGCTGGTGGAAAATCCGCCGCTGCGCATCGCCTCGCTCGACGCGGCCACGCTCAACGCCGACCTGATGGCGAGCAGCTCTGGGCAGCAGCTGTTGCTGGTCGCGGGAGCCCCGGTCTGCGGTGTGGACTTCAACTACTTCCATTATTGGACCGTGGGCGGGGCGAACGAGACCGCTTCGGCCTCGGGTGCCCTGATGGTGCCCACGGGAGGCGCGGGCTGCACGGGTGCTCGCCCCATTGTGCTGTACGCTCATGGCACCGACACGGACAAGAACCGCAACCTCGCGGATATCACCGACCCCACCAACAGCGAGGGGGCGTTGATCGCGGCGATGTTCGCGGCGCAGGGCTACATCGTCGTGGCGCCGAACTACGCGGGCTATGACACCTCGTCGCTGGGCTATCACCCATACCTGAACGGGGACGCGCAGTCCAAGGACATGATCGATGCGCTCACCGCCGCGCGCAAGGCGCTGGGCCACGTGCTGGCCGCATCGACGACCGACAACGGCAAATTGTTCGTCACCGGCTATTCGCAGGGCGGTTACGTGGCCATGGCCACGCACAAGGCGATGCAGGCGGCCGGCATGACGGTGACCGCCTC
>DASWFL010000002.1:0-4125 GCA_036394255.1 Steroidobacteraceae bacterium | reverse complement strand
TCGGCGCGGCCCTGGCCGAGGACATCTGGCAGTGCGACGGACTGGTCGATTTCATGTCGTACTGGACCTTCGATGATGTGTTCGAGGAAAGCGGCGTGGTGCGCGAACCCTTTTATGGCGGGTTCGGCATCATCGGGGCGGGCGGAATCAAGAAGCCGGCTTTCCATGCCTATGCGCTGCTGCACCGGCTGGGCGAAACGCGACTGGCCAATCCCGCGCACAACCTGCTGGTGACGCGACGCAAGGACGGGACGGTGGTGGTCGCGACCTGGAACGTCGTGGATCCGGACCGGAGCGGCGAGCCGCGGGCCGTCACGCTGCGATTCACGCATGTGCAGGATGCAGCGCCGGTCGCCATCCGGCGCGTGGATGCCACGCACGGGAACGTCCTGCCGGCCTACGCGGCGATGGGCAGCCCGCGCTATCCGACAGCGGCCCAGGTGCAGCAACTGAACCGCGCCTCCGCACCCGGTGCACCGGAGCACACCTCGCTCCGGCACGGTGAGATCCGGATTACCGTTCCGGTCAACGGACTGGTGGTGCTGGAACTGCCGCTCAGCGCAGGCGCGCGCCGCTCTGCGCATTGAAATAGCGCAGCCGGTCGCCGGAATAGTGGAGGCGGAGGGGACGGCCGAGCTCAGGCAGGGCCTGCGGCGGCAGTCGGCACACGAGGGTGCCGACCCGGGCATTGAGGCTCAGGAATATTTCATTGCCGACCGGCTCAATGTTCTCGATGGTCGCTTCGAGGCTCGCTTCGGACCCGCCGCTCGCGGGCTGCGGCGCCACGCGCAGATCCTCCGGGCGCAGGCCGACGACAATTTCCTGATCGGGTTTCGCGGTCACCTGCGCCGGCGGAAGGGGCAGTAGCAGGTCGCCGTCCTGGCAGCGCAGGCGCGGCCGCGGATCGGCGGCATACCGGCCGCGGAAGATATTCATGCCGGGGCTGCCCATGAAGCCGGCCACGAACAGATTGGCGGGTTCGTCATAGAGGCGCATCGGCGTGTCGATCTGCTGGACCTCGCCTTCATTGAATACCACGATGCGCTGTCCCAGCGTCATCGCTTCGATCTGGTCGTGCGTCACGTACAGCATCGTGGCGCGCAGGCGCCGGTGCAGACGGGCGATCTCCGCGCGCATGCCGAGGCGCAGCTTGGCGTCGAGGTTTGAGAGCGGTTCATCCAGCAGAAACACCTGCGGGCTGCGCACCAGGGCGCGACCCAGCGCCACGCGCTGGCGCTGGCCGCCGGATAGCTGGCGCGGCTTGCGATCGAGCAGGGCGTCGAGCTCGAGCGTCGCGGCGGCGGCACGCACCTTGGCATCCAGGGGCGCGCGCGCCATCCCGCGCAGGCGCAGGCCAAAGGCCAGGTTGTCGTAGACGCTCATGTGCGGATACAGCGCGTAGCTCTGAAACACCATCGCGATGTCACGGTCGCGGGCGGGCAGCTCGTTGACCACGCGCCCGCCGATGCTCAGCGTGCCGCCGCTGATGCTCTCCAGGCCGGCGACCATGCGCAACAGCGTCGACTTGCCGCAGCCCGACGGTCCCACCAGGGCCACGAGCTCGCCGTCGGCGACCTCGAAGCTGGCGCCCGCCACGGCCACATGGCCGTTTTCATACACTTTTCGCAGTGCTTCGAGCCGTACCCCGGCCATGATCTTCCCTTGGGCCACCCGCCGGCAGATCGTATACAATCGCGCGCAACAAGGCTATGTAAACGTTTTCCATTGCACCAGCCGTGGCTGGATCGGGATCAGGATCCGTGAACGAGAAGCTCCTGCGCTTTCCCCCTGGCTTTCTCTGGGGCGCCTCGACCTCCGCTTACCAGATCGAGGGATCCCCGCTGGCCGATGGCGCAGGGCCTTCCATCTGGCAGCGATTCTGCCGCACGCCCGGCATGGTGCGCGACGGCCAGACGGGCGACGTGGCCTGCGATCACTACCGGCGCTACAAGAGCGACGTGGCACTGATGCACGAGCTGGGGCTCAAGGCCTACCGCTTCAGCATCTCCTGGAGCCGGGTGCTGCCGGCAGGCCGTGGCGCGGTGAACGCCGCGGGCCTGGGTTTCTACGATCGGCTGGTCGATGAGCTGCTGGGCCAGGGCATCGAGCCGCTGGTCACACTGCATCACTGGGACCTGCCGGCCGCCCTCGATGACCGGGGCGGATGGCTCAATCCGGACATCGCGCAGTGGTTCGCCGACTACGCGACGGTCGTGTACCGGAAACTCGACGAACGCGTCAAGCACTGGGCGACCCACAACGAGCCCTGGGTGGTTCCGGACGGGGGTTACCTGCACGGTGTGCTCGCGCCGGGGCATCGCAACCTCTACGAGGCGCCGATCGCCACGCATAATCTGCTGCGCGCCCACGGCGCTGCGGTGCAGGCGTACCGTGCCACGGGCAGGCATCGCATTGGCCTAGTCGTGAACATCGAGCCGAAGTACACCGCGACGCCGGCGGAGCAGGACCGCGCCGCGACCGCGCGCGCCGATGCCTACATGAACCGCCAGTACCTGGACCCCGTATTCCTCGGCAGCTACCCGGAGGAGCTGCGCGAGATATTCGGCGACGCCTGGCCCACCTGGCCGGCCGCGGATCTCGAGCTGATTCGCCAGCCACTCGATTTCGTGGGCGTCAACTATTACACCCGCAATGTCACGCGTGCCAGCGCCCAGAGCTGGCCGCAGCGTGCGGAAATGGTGAAACAGCCGCAGGCGATCTATACCGAGACCGGCTGGGAAGTGTATCCCCAGGGCCTGACGGATACGCTGCTGTGGGTGAAGAACCGCTACGGCAATCCGCCCGTCTACATCACGGAGAACGGCGCGGCCTTCATCGACCCGGCAAGCGTGCCCGAGCCCGGCCGGCTCGACGATCCGCTGCGCGTGGATTACCTGCGCGGGCACATCGCCGCGGTGCGATCCGCCATTGCACAGGGTGCGGACGTGCGCGGCTATTTCGTCTGGTCGCTGCTGGATAATTTCGAGTGGGCGCTGGGCTATTCAAAGCGTTTCGGCATCGTGCACGTCGATTACGCCACGCAACAGCGCACGCCCAAGGCCAGCGCCCGCTACTACTCCGAGGTCATCGCCTCCCACGGCGCCAGCATCAAGGGCTGAACGCGTCAGGATGCCCCGAGTGGCGGCCGTGGTGCGGCCGGTCGCTCGGAGATCATGACCTGCAGCAGCTTGGTCATCATCTGTTCAAGCTGAGCAGGAGTCATTTCACCGAGCACGCCACGGCCCTCGGGCGCAATGTGCAGCGCCGGATCCCCATGGGTATGAAACACGAAGTGCTCGAAGTGAGCCTGCCAGATCTTTCGATACTCGGCCGGTAGCGAGGCAATGGCCAGAATGGCGTGCATGAGGCTGGTGTAGGGCGGCCCATCTGAGCGCGGCAGGCTGTTCCACCAGTAATTGACGAGGATATTGAAAGGTGCCAGGGACTGCACGCCGTGCCACCACATATAGGGGATGTAGAGGGCGTCACCCGGCTCGAGTTCCGCCGTCTGCGCGGCCGCATACGCCTGCTCGAATCTCGGAAAGCGCTGCAGATCGGGATTGGCGATATCGACCAGGCTGATCGGCACGCCCTGCGGCGTGGAGTGCAGGGGTCCCACGTACAGGTTCGCCAGCTGCTCGGGCGGAAACAGCACAAAGCGGCGCCGCCCGGCGGCCACGCAGGCGATGTTGTCCTTGCAGTCAAAATGCGCCGCGACGGTGATGGCGTTTCCGATCCAGATGGTCGGCTGCGTACCGGGCGGCGGCAGCTCCAGGCTGTTGTGCAACTGCAGCTCCGGCAGATGCTTCGCAACGGACAGCGCCTGGATGGACAGGGCGGGCGGTGCCGCCTGACCCACCGTGGCCAGCAGCAGGCGCACCACGTCGGCAAACTTCCCCCGCTGGCGGGTGAAATTCTCGCCGGTCATAGTCCCGTTGTAGGAGAAGCGGCCCCCGATCTGTGGGTCGCCGGCCAGGTATTCGACCTGACTGCCGGGATTGAGGACCTGCAGGTAGTCGGCCGCCGCAGCGGCCGATTCCCGGCCCTTGCGCACCAATGGCCAGTCGGCGACCAGGCCCTTGAGCACGGCGGGCTTCCGGCCAGCAACGATTACGGATTCAAATA
>DASWFL010000001.1:0-2872 GCA_036394255.1 Steroidobacteraceae bacterium | reverse complement strand
GGCAACCTGGCGCTGACCCTGGGCGCGCGCGGCGGCGTCTACATCGGCGGCGGCATCGTGCCGCGTTTTGGCGGGCACTTCGCCACCTCGCCGTTTCGCCAGCGCTTCGAGGCGAAAGGGCGCTACGCTGGTTTCCTGGCGACCTTGCCGGTGTTCGTCATCACCGCGAAGTACCCGGCGCTGATCGGTTGCGTGCAGGCCTTCGAGCACTCGAGCCCGCGACTGGAGGCGGGTTAAATTTCTCGGGACCCGATCACACGGCCGTGAAGATCGTCGCCGGGTGCTCCAGCAGGTCCTTCAGCGCCTGGATGAGCCCCGCGGCATCAGCGCCGTCGACAAAGCGGTGATCGAAGGAGGAGGACAGGTTCATCATCAGGCGCACCTGGATCGTCCCATTGACGACCATCGGCCGCTCGACCGCGCGATTCACGCCGATGATCGCCACTTCCGGCATATTGATGATGGGGGTACTGGCGATGCCGCCGAGCTTCCCGAGGCTGGTGACGGTAATGGTCGATCCGCTCAGTTCCTGGCGGCGCGCGCTGCGATCGCGGGCCGCGGTCGTGACGCGGGCGATCTCGGCCGCCAGGGCGCGCAGCCCCAGGCGCTCGGCATCGCGAACCACGGGCACTTTCAGGCCCTCTGAAGTCTGCGTGGCGATACCGACGTGCTTTGCGGGGTAGCGCAGCACCATCTCGCGGGTGGCGTCGTAATGGGCATTGCACTGCGGATAGCTCTGCAGCGCCCGGGTGAGCGCCGTGACGATGAAGGGCAGCAGCGTCATGGGCGCTGTGCCCTTCGGCGCCTGGCTGTTCAGGTGCGCGCGCAATCGCTGAAGTTCGGTGATGTCCACTTCTTCGACGTACGAGAAGTGGGGAATGCTGCGGGCCGCATCGCTCATGCGCTGGGCAATGACGCGACGGATGCCGATCACCGGCACTTCCTGCACCGCCGTGCTCTGCGGTGCCGGGCCGCTCGCTGGCGCTGCGCCCGCCGGTGCCGCCGCCCCCTGCGCCGGCACTGCGCGGCCCAGATCATCGGGCATCACACGTCCGCCCACCCCGGTGCCGGCGACGGACGCCAGGTCAATTCCCGCCTCCTGGGCGCGCCGTCGCGTCGCGGGCGAGGCGCGTACCGGGCCGCGTTCGCGGCTGTCCGCGCCGGCTGCGGTCGGCGGGACAGGGGAGGACCGCGCGGAGGAGCTCGGCGCTGCCTTGGCTGAGGCCGCGGCGGTCGGCGGTGCCGCGACGGGCGCGGCGACCGGCGCTTCCGCCGTCGCGCTCGTGTCGAAGGTGGCGAGCTCGGCCCCGACCGCAATCACATCCCCCGGCTTGCCCGTGATGGTGAGTACCCGGCCGCTGTAGGGGGCCGGGATTTCCACTACGGCCTTGTCGGTCGACATCTCGACCAGCGGCTGGTCTTCCTTCAGCACATCGCCGGGCTTGACGTGCCAGGCGACGATCTCGGCGGACACCGTGCCTTCGCCGAGGTCAGGGAGCTTGAAGACTTGGCGGCTCATCGGGGCTCCATGACGGCTTTGAGCGCCAGTGCGACGCGCGCCTGGCCCGGAAAATACTCCCATTCGAAGGCGTGTGGATAGGGCGTATCCCATCCGGCCACGCGCTGGATCGGCGCCTCCAGGTTCCAGAAGCAATTTTCCATCACGGTGGCCGCCAGCTCCGCGCCAAACCCGGCAAAGCGCGTCGCCTCGTGTGCGATCAGGCAGCGCCCGGTCTTGCACACGGAATTGCAGAGCGTGTCGACGTCGAGCGGCACGAGACTGCGTACGTCGATGATCTCGGCGTCGAGCCCCATACCGGCCGCCGCCGCCTCCACCACGTGCAGCATCGTGCCATAGGCAATGATCGTGATCGCGCTGCCACTGCGCACGACCTCGGCGCGTCCGAAGGGCACGGTGTAATGATCGGTGGGCACTTCGCCCTTCGGGTGCGAATTCCACGGCACCGCCGGCTTGTTGGCATCACCGTCAAACGGCCCGTTGTAAATGCGCTTGGGCTCGAACAGGATCACGGGGTCATCGTCTTCAATGGCCGCGATCAGCAGGCCCTTGGCATCAAAGGGATTCGAGGGCATCGCCACCTTCAGCCCGCACACGTGTGCGAACAGCACCTCCGGGCTCTGCGAATGCGTCTGGCCGCCGCGTATGCCCCCTCCGCAGGGCATGCGTACGGTGACGGGCGCGAAGAACTCGCCGGCACTGCGGTAACGGAGCCGCGCGAGTTCGCTGACGATCTGGTCGTAGCCTGGGTAGACGTAGTCGGCGAACTGCACTTCGGCCACGGGCCGCAGGCCGTTGACACCCATGCCGATGGCCGCCGCGATGATGCCGCCTTCGGCGATGGGCGTATCGATGACCCGATGTTCGCCGTACTTGCGCTGCAGCCCGTCGGTGCAACGGAACACGCCGCCGAAATAGCCCACGTCCTGGCCGAGTACGACGACAGTCGGGTCACGACCCATGGAGACATCCATGGCGGAATTCAGCGCCTGGATCATGTTCATTTGCGCCATCTGCGGGCCTTCAGGTGGTGGCGGCGATTTCGGCGCGCAGCAGTTCGCGCTGCCGCCGCAGATGCTCGGGAATCTGCTTGAAGACGTCCTCGAACATCAAGTCGCGATCGAGACGTGGTCCCTCGTTCATGGTGCCGTAGCTGAGCGCCTCCTTCCATGAGGCGACCACCTGCGCGTCGAGCTCCTCGCTCAGACTCTGGTGGCGCTCCTCCGACCATTCACCCAGCGCGATCAGGTGTTGCTTGAGCCGCTCGACCGGATCGCCCAGGGGCCAGCTCTGGTATTCGTCCCGCGGCCGGTAGCGGGCCGGATCGTCGCTGGTGGAATGCGCCGCCGCGCG